>JBEIFN010000050.1:0-10339 GCA_040382435.1 Alphaproteobacteria bacterium | reverse complement strand
GACCTTCGTCCAAGACGACTGGAAGCCCTACCGCACGCTGACGTTCAACCTCGGTGTCCGCTTCGACCTCGAGGACGGCCGCAACGACGTGGGCGAGCGTCCGACGGCGCAGATCATCGACGAGTTCTCGCTGCCCCCCGAGCAGCGCACGCAGTGCCCTGAGGGGTCGCCGCAGGGGCCGTGTACGTACGGGCCGTCGTGGGCCGTGAGCCCTCGCTTGGGCGCCGCGTGGGACATCACCGGCGACGGCAAGACCAAGCTCGCCGCGTTCTACGGTTGGTTCTACGATCTCGCCGGTTCGAACTTCTGGGAGTGGGCGAACCAGCGGTCGGCCAACGGCTACCTGCGCTACGCCAACAACGGCGCGGGCGGGTGGGACTGGATCCAGACCCAGGACCCGGTCGGCAGCCCGTTGATCTACGCGAAGAACCTGCAGCCGGCGCGGCTCGAGAAGATCAACGTCGCGCTCGAGCGCGAGATCGTCGACCTGTTCGCGATCGGTGTGCGCGGGATCTACAACCACACCACGGGGATCCCCGAGGACGTGGATGTCGATCTCGACAACTGGTACATCATGAACACGCCGATCAAGAACCGCACCTACCGCGCGTTGGAGCTGTGGTTGGAGAAGCGGTTCGGTGACGGCTGGCAGGCCCTCGCGAGCTACACCCTGTCGGAGGCGTACGGCACCAGCCCTGGTCAGTTCGAGACCGCGTCGGGTTCGGACACCGGCTCAGACGGCAACAACGTCGGCGTCTTCCTCGACGACATCGGTGAGCAGTCCTCGCGCGAGTCCTACTACAACGCCGGCTACGGCTGGATTCTTGATGGCTTCAAGGGACTCGGCCACTACTCGGTGACCGATCCCAGCTACAAGGACGACGCCGGCTACTTCGGCTACCTGCCCTACCACAGCTTCCACTCGATCAAGCTCAATGGTAGCTACACGGCGCCCTTCGGGACGACGTTCGGCTTGATCTACGAGTTCGACTCGGGTCACGCTTGGCAGAAGCGGACCTTCGTGCCGTTCTACGGCTACGACGGGTTCGCCCAAGGACGCGGCACGCGCTTTATGCCGGCGGTGCACTACGTGGACCTGCGCATCGCGCATGCGATCAAGACCCGTAACGAGCAGAACCTCGAGCTCGCGCTCGACATCTTCAACCTGCCCGGTCTGTTGCAGGCGATCACGTACTACGAGAACGATGCGGCGGGTTTTGGCTCGACGTTGTACCGTCAGGCGCCGCGTTCGATCCGGCTGTCGGCGAAGTACCGCTGGTAGGGTCGGAGCGTCGCAGCGCGGCGTCCGTTGGACATCACGCTGCGGCGCACGTCGGGTTCGGCGGCCGGGTTGTCCCGGCCGCTGCTGGTTTTGGGTACGACGCTCGACGTTACGGCGTCGGTGCCGTGGCCTTGGGGGCCGTCCCCGCTTGCAGCGTCCACATCTCTTCGCGAGGCGACCCGTCGGGGTTCTTGCCGGTGGCCTTCGCCTCCAGCTCCCCCTCGCTCGTGCGGTGGTAGGTGATGGCGGTGGGAAAGTCGTGGGTGTCGTTGCGGAAGGTCGCCGTGTCGGCGGTGATGCCGTCGGCTTGGAACATCACGGGATCCTGACCGCCCACCCAGGTGGTCAGCGTCAGTCCGCCCGAACTCCGTCCGATGTGCAGCGTTTCGGAGAACCCGATGATCGCGCCACGCACCACGACGCGGCCGGTTCCGAGCAAGCTGCCGTCCGGCGCTGCGACCCAGCGCTCCTCCGTGGTGGTGTCGGATTCGACGGTGTTCCACGCGCCGACCAGCCACGGAAGCTGCTCGGCAGCCGTCGGCGCAACCTCGGGGGAAGTCGCGCAGCTCGCCGCGATCAGGGCAGAGGCGAGTCGCGTCACTTCGCGGCGCACGTCAGGCCCGCCGCGACAGTGGTCCCGGCCCCACCGACGGAGGCGCCGAGCGATGCGGCGAGCGCGTCGGCGAACGCCTGGGTCTTGGGGCTCACGGCAACATCCTTGTTGCCGCCCTCTTCGCCGGCCGCGCGCTTGGCGGTGCGGAACACGAGCTCGGCGCCTGCGGTCTTGCCGTCGGCGCAGTCCCAGCGCTCCAGTTCGACGTCGAGCTTTTCGCCGTCGACCGTGAACGTGCCGAGCTTCCACCGCCAGCCGTCAAGCGTCGCCGTCTTGCCTTCGGCGAGCTTGAGATCGCCGGGAAGCTGGGTCTGCAACCAAGCGGCGTCCTTGTCGAAGCCCGTCTTTGCGTTGGCGGGGCCTTCGAACTGGTAGACGGCGCCGTACGAGGTCTTCCAAGCACCGGCGTCGCGGTCGTGGTCCTCGGCGGCGAGCAGGAAGTTGAGGGCGCCACCCTTGTCGCGTCCGGCGGGACGCTCGGCGCTGGCCAAACGCAGCACGACCTCCCACGCCTCTTCCTTGGCGTCGGCGGCCTTGCAGTCCTCCTTGTCGAGGCGCTCGAAGATGCGGAGCTCGGCGCCTTCGACGCCCGTGGTGCCGTAGACCGTGGCGTGCCGGCACTTGAGGGGCTTGGGGGCTTCGGTGGCGTCGGGCACGGGCGCGCCCTCGGCCTTGCCGGCGGCGTTCCAGGCCTCGATCACCTTGGTGCGCAGCGCTGCCGCGTCGGTGGCGGCGGTGAGCGGGATCGCGAAGCGCGCGCTGCGGAGCACGGGCGGGCCGGCGGGGGGCGGCTTGGGGGTCTTCTTCTTGCCTTCGCCCTTGGCTGCGGTCTTGCCAGCGGCTTCGGGTTGGGCCGACTCGGTGCTGCCGCCGCAACCGGCGAGGACGAGCGCGAACGCGAGGCAGGGCAGGGTGAGGCGAGCAGACATCGGGGTCTCCTGAGACGTTATCGGGCGTGGTAGTAGCGCGGGACGGCCGCTCCGTCGACGCGGCGTCGAGGTGCAGACATGGCGGTTGTGCGCCGCCCAGCGGCGATCGTCTGGGATTTTGATGGCACGCTGGCGGAGACGCGCGCGGCGGTCTCGACGACGCTGAACGCGGCGCTGCTGCAGGTCGGCCTTCCGAGGGTCCATCCGCCGTTCATCCACGCAGGGATGGGCCTGCCGCTTGAGCAACTCATCGCGCGTCTCGTCCCGCCGACGGTACGCCCCGCGCCGGTCGCGGAGATCGCGGCTGCGTACCGTGCGCTGTTTCCGGCGCTGGGCGCACCGCTCGTCACGTGGATGCCCGGCCTTCCCGAGGCCCTCGACCGGCTTTTGGCCGAAGGCGTGGTCGCGGGGATCGCCTCGTCTCGTGAGCGAGGCAGCCTCGCCGCCCTGCTGGACCAGCTCGGTGGGGCGGGCCGGTTCGTCGCGGTCGTTGGCTGCGAGGACGCCGTGGCCGGAAAGCCCGCACCCGATCTGCTCCGTGTCGCGTTGGCGCGCATGGGGTTGCGAGCGGCGGACGTCTGGATGGTCGGCGACACCGAGTGGGACATCGCGATGGCCCGCGCGGCGGGCGTGCGGGCGGTGGGTTTGGTCGGCGGGTGTCATGACGCGACCCGGCTATGGGCGGCCGGCCCCGATGCGGTGGTGGACGACGTCGACGCGCTGGTGCATGCGGTGTTCGGGGGCGATGATGTCTGATCCGAAGGGCTGGAACCGCGCGCTGGTGGTCATCGCGGTGCTGGGCGTCGGCGCGGGGTTCAGCCTGTTGCCCGTGGGTGAGCTGCTCGTCGCTGCGGTCGAGGGGACGCGTGCAGCGGGGGCGTGGGGCGTCTTGTTGTTCCTCCTCGCGTTCGTCGGCGGCGCGCCGCTGACGCTGATGGCGGAAGGATTCATGGCCGCGAGCGGGCTGCTGTTCGGCTTCCCCGGCGGGCTGTTGCCTGCTCTGCTCGGTGCGACGCTGAGCGGGCTCGTCAACTTCGCGCTCGCGCGGACGTGGCTGCGGTCGCGCGTCGAGGCGCGCATCCGTGCCCGAGGCGGGTTGCTCGCGGGCATGGAGGACGCCTTGGGCAAGGACGGTCGCAAGGTCGTGTTCCTGCTCCGGCTGCCGCCGCTGTCACCCTTTCACGTGCTGAGCTACCTGTTGGGTGCGTCCAATGTGGCGTTTCGGGACGCAGCCCCGGCGACGCTCGTGGGCATGGTGCCGCAGGTGACGCTGTTCGTCTGGCTCGGCGCTCAGTTCTCCGACCCGCACGATCTCCTGCATCCGCTTGGTGTCCTGTCGGGCCCGCGTCTGGTGCTCGTCGTGCTCGCGACAGTGCTTCCGACCGTGACGCTCACGTGGTGGGTCCGCGGGGTGCTTCGTCGGATGCAAGCGTAAACGGTACTTTTGCGATTGGGTCTTGGACGCGAAACGGGGTGGACGTAGAGTCCGAGAAGGGAGGCTTCATGACACTCGGTGACTGGTTGCGCGAGCCCGCGATCACGATCGACCGCATCGCGGAGCGACTCGACAGCTTGGACCACGCGGGACGGATGCAAGCCTTGGGCAAGGCGACCCCCGCGGAACAACAGAAGCTCTGGCTCCTCGCCTTGCAGGCGCCGCCGGTGACCTTCGAGGACTTTGTCCCTGCCGATGTGCCGGACGTGACGGCGGTCATCCACCACGGGCGCAACACGATGCCGCTCGAGGGCCTGCGGACGTTTCAGAAGATCTTCGCCCGTGCGCGCGGGACCAAGGACAAGCTGTACGGCTTCAACGAAGGGAAGACGCGGCCGTGGCTCGGTCCGGGGTGCTTCACGGTGCGAACCACGGCAGGCAACGCCAAGGAAGAGAAGCTCGGCGCGATCGTCGTCGACTACTACCTCACACCGGACGGTGACGTCCCCGCGGCGTGGCCGGCCCCTGTGTCGGCGTCCAAGGGCATCTCGTGGTTCGTCTATGGCTACACCCGCGACTACATGCGCAAGGTCAGCCGTCACGTGACGATCGGGCGTGGTTTCAAGTGGAACATCGACGTCGGCGCCTTGTTCCTCCTCATCCGTGAGGATGTGGGCCGGTAGTCGTCACGCTGGGTCATCTCGGTCGACAGAGCGGTCCCGGGCGCGTTCTTCCATGACGAGGAGGGTCGATGAGCTCGGACAAGGCGCCGTGTGGACCCAGCGCGGTGTGTGGTGTCCCGGATCTGACGGACGAAGCGGGGTGGCGGGCGCGGCTGAGCCCTCACGCCTTCGAGGTGCTTCGCCGTGCCGCGACCGAGCGCGCGTTCACCGGGGAACATTGGGATCGTAAGGAGCCGGGTCGTTACGCCTGCGCGGGATGCGATGCGCTGCTTTTCGAGGCCAGCGCCAAATACGACTCCGGGAGCGGGTGGCCGTCGTTCTGGGAAGCGGCGTCGGGTGCCGTCGGGGAGCGGCTCGATACGAGCTACGGCATGGTTCGCACCGAGATCGTGTGTGCGTCCTGCGACGGGCACCTCGGTCACCTGTTCGATGACGGCCCACGGCCGACCGGTTTGCGCTACTGCGTCAACTCCGCAGCGCTTCGGTTTACGCCAGCTTCGTGAGGGCGCGCCCCGATTCGTGCTAAAACGGCGCGATCGGAGGTCTCCATGTCCTTGTTTCAGCCCGCGCCGCGTACGCCGGAAGAGGTCGCCGCTGCGGCGCCGTTGGCGATCCCGCCGGACGCGGTCCGAGACATGGATGAAGCCACTTGGTACGCCAAGGTCCGCCGTCCGCCGGAGACGCCGCAGTTGACGCTTCGCGCGGTGCTGATGGGGAGCACGCTCGGGTTCTTGCTCGCGTTTACGAACCTCTACGTCGGTCTGATGACGGGTTGGGGCCTAGGTGTCGCGATCACGGCGTCGATCCTCTCCTACGGCATTTGGACGACGCTGCAGTCGCTCGGCGTCGCGCGCACCCCGATGACGATTCTCGAGAACAACTGCATGCAGTCGACGGCGTCCTCGGCAGGCTACGCCACGGGCAGCACGATGGTCAGCGCGATCCCGGCGCTGTTGATGCTCTCGGCGACGCCCGACAACCCGGCCGGGGCGCACATGCCACCGTGGGAGCTCGCGGCATGGACGATCTCGGTGGCCGGTCTGGGCGTGACGTTGGCGATCCCGATGAAGCGCAACCTGATCAACGAAGAGCGGCTCACGTTCCCGTCGGGCACGGCGGCCGCGATCACGCTGCACAGCCTGTACTCCTCGGGGACCAGCGCGCTCCGTAAGGCCAAGGCGCTCGCCGGTTCGGCGCTGCTCGGCGCGATCGTCCCGGTGCTCACCGAGCTCAACCTCGCCGCCACGGTGGGCGACGACGGCGAGGTCGTCCGTGAACCGCTCGTCGTCGGGCACGTCAAGCTGTTCGATCCGTGGCTCCCGGTTCGCGGTGTGGCCAAGGACGGGACGCCGTTGCGGGCGTCGGACTGGAACATGGTGCTCGACGTGAACCCGGTGATGGTGGCCGCGGGCATGATCATCGGGTTGCGCGTCACGTTCTGGATGCTGGTGGGCGCGTTGGTGCTGGCCTATGGCCTCGGTCCCGAGGGCCTCGTCGACGGCTGGATGAGCCCGGTGACGAAGGCCGAGATGTTCGCGACGAGCGCGCCCGGCAAGGCGTGGAAGGAAGTGGGGCTTTGGTTTGGCGTCAGCCTGATGGTGGCCGGCAGCCTCACGGGCTTCGCGCTCCAGTGGCGGACCATTCTGCGGGCCTTTTCGGGCTTGTTCGCGGGGCTCGGTGGGGGCGGCACGGTCGATCCGGTCGTCGCCGCCACCGAGGTTCCGACGTCGTGGTTCCTCGGCGGGATGGGGCTGTTCGGCAGCGCCGTCGTCGTGCTCGCCTGGTACTCGGCCGGCGTGCCCCCGCACTACGGCGTGCTCGCGGTGGTGATGACGTTCGTCCTGAGCTTGGTCGCGGCGCGCGCCACCGGCGAGTCCGACGTGACGCCGATCGGGGCGATGGGCAAGATCATGCAGCTGACCTACGGCACCTTGATGCCGCAGTCGGTGACCGCGAACATCCTGACGGCGAACATCACGTCCAACGCGGCCGCGGCCAGCGCGGATCTGCTCAACGACCTGAAAAGCGGCTACCTCCTCGGCGCGAGCCCGCGTCGCCAGTTCCTCGCGCAGGCGGCTGGCATCGTCACGGGCACCATCGCGACCACCGTCGGCTTCCGGCTGCTGGTGCCTGACGCCACGGCGTTGACGGGCGGTGAGAGCGGTCAAGCCCGGTTCCCTGCGCCGGCTGCGCAGGCTTGGAAGGCCGTCGCGGACTTGTTCAAGAACGGCGTCGAGGGGATGCACCCGACCTACGTTCGGCTGATCGTCGCGGGGTTGGCGCTCGGCACCGTGCTGAGCCTGTTCGAAGCCTTCGTTCCGAGCAAGCTGCGCGCCTACGTCCCTTCGGCGACGGGGCTCGGGCTCGGCTTCATCCTCGCGTTCAACTACCCGCTGTCGATGTTCCTCGGCGCGCTCCTTGCGCACGCTTGGACGGTGCGTGCGCCAAAGTCGGCGGAGGACCTTCTCGTACCGGTGGCTTCGGGCATCATCGCAGGCGTGAGCTTGATGGGCGTCGTCGTCGCGCTGCTCAACCTGTTCGTGTTCGTCTGAGACGTCCGAGCATCAGGGCAGGGTGACGACCTGCACGGTGCCATCGTTCTCGACGCGGAACGCGGCGTCGGCGAACTTGGGCGGCCCCATCACGCCGCGCGCCCCGCGCGTGGCGGCGAAAGGCTCTTTGGGGAAGGGGATCGGCCAGCTGAGGTCACACGTCCCGTTGCCGTTGAGGTCGTGGACGACGATCGCCGCGTACGTGCCCGGCGGCACCCCGGGGAAGACGATGCGGCCGCCGCTGACGGCCGCGACGCCGCGCGCTTTGGCGTAGGCGGCCTCAGGCTCGGACGGGAACCCTTCGGGGCCGGCAAACAGCAGGGCGAGGAGCGCACCTTCGGACGACGTGACGTGGCGGACGTCGAGCACGACATCACCGGCCCACGCCGCACTGGCGTGCAGGGTCAGGCTGAGCACGAACCCACGCACCGCGTTCGACGACATGGCACCTCCCGTTGTCGTCGTAGCGCCGCTTCGGCGAAGGGGCACCTCGCGTGGCGGATCGCGACGAGCCGTGCAGGATGACGGAAAACCGTTGCCGATCGAAGGTGGGCGGCGATACCCGGCTACGGCGACGACGGAGGACGGATGCGCAAGGCGTGGACGGCGCGGGTGCCGGCGTTCGAGGTCCTCTCGGGCTACGGCTGGGCCGACGCTCGGGCCGACGTGGTCGCGGGCCTGAGCGTCGCTGCGGTGGCGTTGCCCCAGGCGGTGGCCTACGCGCTCGTGGCGGGCGTCCCCGCGCAGCACGGCCTGTACACGGCGATCGTGATGACGGCCGTCGGGGCGATCTTCGATTCCTCCCGTCAGCTGATCAACGGCCCGACCAACGCGATCAGCATCGCGGTGTTCAGCGCCTTGGCGGCTGCCACCACGCCTGACGAGCGGCTCGCTGGGGCGGTGCTGCTGGGCTTCTTGATCGGCGCGTTTCAGGTCGGCATCACGCTGCTCCGGCTCGGGGACCTGACGCGCTACGTGTCGCACTCGGTCGTCACCGGCTTCACGCTCGGGGCGGGAACGCTCGTCGTCCTCGAACAGGTGCGGCATCTGCTGGGGCTGACGTCGGTCGGCGACGCGCACGACCCCTTCCTGTGGCGGTTTTGGCGGACGGTGACCGAGGGCGGACCGATCCACCCGGCGACCGCGATGGTCGGCGTCGGCGCCATCGTCGCCGTGCTCGCCCTTCGCGCGCTCAAGGCGCGGATGGGCTGGACGCTGCTCCCTGAGTTCTTTCTGGTGGTAGCGGCCTCCGCCTGGGTCGCCGCCGCGCTCGATCTCGAAGGGGCGGGGGTCAAAGTCCTCGGGGAGGTCCCCGCCTCGTTGCCGTCGTTCGCCTGGCCGTCGTTCGACGCCGTCCAGATGCAGGAGCTGTCGGGGAGCGCGCTCGCGATCGCGACGCTCGGCCTCCTCGAAGCGGTCGCCATGGCCAAGGCGATCGCGGCGCGCACCAAGCAGCGGCTCGACCTCAACCAGCAGTGCCTCTCCGAAGGCCTGGCGAACCTGACGGGGAGCTTTTTCCAGTGCATCCCGGGTTCTGGGTCGCTCACGCGCTCCGCGATCAACGTCTCGGCGGGCGCGCGCACGCAGTGGTCCGGCGTGGTCTCGGCGGCTGCCGTCGCGGTCGCGCTGCTGACGGTCGCCCCCTACGCCCGCTACATCCCGCGGCCTGCGCTCGCCGGCATCGTCATGGTGAGTGCGGTGCGGATGGTCGACTGGGGCAGCTTGCGGTTTGCGCTCCGCGCGACGACCTTCGACCGGATCCTGATCGGGGTCACGGCGGTGTCCGCGCTCGCGATCAGCGTCGAGTTCTGCATCTTGATCGGCGTGTTCCTCAGCTTCTTGTTGGCCGTCCCGCGCGTGGGTCGCATCCTGTTCACCGAGTTCGTCGTCACGCCTGCGGGACGGCTCACCGAGCGCCTCGCCGAGGACGAACCGGACCCGCGCTGCTTGATCTTTGGTCTCGACGGCCAGCTGTTCTTCGGGGCGTCGATGAGCCTCGAAGGGCACCTCGACACGATCACCGATCGCATCCGTCCCCAAACGCGGGTGGTGGTGTTGCGCATGAAGCGCGTCGTCAACCCCGACGCCGTGTGCTTGCACCAGCTCGATGACTTCATCGAGCACGTCACGGCGCGCGGCGTCACCGTGATCTTGGCGGGCGTCCGCGAGGGGCTCGGCGCGGCCTTGCAGCGACTCGGCATCGTGGGTGACGGACGCGTCGAGGTCTTCTTGGAAGAGAAGGTCCGGTTCAGCAGCACCGAGAAGGCGCTGGAGCGCGCGCAGGCGTTGCTCGTCGAGGGCTGACGGCCGGCGTCGTGCGAGGCGTCGGCCCTAGCGCTCGCCGCCGCCGCGGAGGCTGCCACCCAGACCGTTCTTGAAGTAGCCGCGCAGTCGCTGGGCGCCGTCGGGGCCGAGCGTCTCCTGGATGCGGACCAGGGCGTCCTCGCGCAACGCGGCGCCGAGTTCGCGCGCTTCAGCGGCGGTGCGGTCGCCGGCTTGGACCTCCTGCATCAGCTGGACGAGGCCCCCTGCGCTGTCCTCGAACGTCGCGGCGACGGCGTTGTAGGTCGTCTCGTCCCAGCCCTCTTCCTCGGCCATGCGATCGACGGCGTCGTAGACGACGTCCATGACGGTCACGCCGTTGTCGGTGAGGCTGCGGCGAAGGTTGGCCATGCGGCTGCGGCCGCCCCCACTCCCGGCGTTGGCCGTCGCGGCGGTCGCTCCTCCGGGCTCGCTCCGCGCCCCGTCGCCGCCTCGTTCGACCTTTGCCGCGCTGCGCCCGTCGCCGCGTGCGCCGTCCGCGCGCGCCGTCGCGCTGCGTTCCGGTGGGGCGAGGTTGGCCGCT
>JBEIFN010000049.1:0-10467 GCA_040382435.1 Alphaproteobacteria bacterium | reverse complement strand
TGCGCTGCCCCTTCTCGGGTTGGGTGATCTGTGGCGCGCGCGCGACGGCGAGCGCTCCGTCGGGGACATCCGACGTGACGACCGAGCCGGCGGCCACCAGGCAGTGATCGCCGAGCGTCACGGGCGCGACGAGGCTGCTGTTCGTGCCGATGAACGCCCCTTGGCCGATGGTGGTGCGGTGCTTTGCGGCGCCGTCGTAGTTGCAGGTGATCGTGCCGGCGCCGATGTTGGCACCCGCGCCGACCGTGCAGTCGCCGAGGTAGGCGAGGTGGTTGGCCTTCGCACCGCGTCCGAGGTGGGTGTTCTTCGTCTCGACGAAGTTGCCGAGATGACTCCCGTCGTCGAGCCGTGAGCCGGGACGCAGGTGCGCGAAGGGGCCGACGAGCGCGTCAGCGCCGACCTCGGCGTCCGTCAGGACGGAGTAGGGCTTGATGTGGGCGCGTGCCCCGACCCGGGCATCGCTGGCGACGACACCGGCGTCGAGCCACGCCCCGGGCCCCACGCTTGTTCGCCCGAGCAGGCTGACGTCGACGCCCAAGCGCGCGCCGGGCGCGACAACGACGGCTGGACCGATGCGGAGCCGGGTGGCATCGGCGATCCGGACGCCGTCAGCGCGGAGCGCTCGGACCTGTTCGAGGTGCCAGATCGCCTCGGCGTCGTCGAGATCGGCGCCGCTGCGGCACGCGGCGTGCGGGGCGCGCGGCCACGTTGCGGGGCAGGGGGCCCCGAGCGCGATCGCGGCGTCGGCCGAGGCGATCGCGCGCCCGTGGGGATCGGCGATGCCGGTACCCTCCGCGAGGGCGCGAGCGAGCGATGTGGGCGTCAGCGTCAACGCGCCGCCGTCGATGCGCAGGCGCGCGGCGGGGGCGTCCACGCCGGTCGCACCCAGTTGTTCGAGGATCCACGCCCAGTAATGTTCGATCGAGCGGTCGAAGAACACGGCGTCGGCAAGGTGCGTGTTCATCGCGATGTGCACGCCGCGCATCGGCTCACCCCCGAGCGGGACCTATCCCGTCACGGTCCTGTGGCGACCGGTGGCTCTACGCTGCGTGCGGCTTGCAACCCAGCCACGATCCCGATAGCGGGCCGCCCTTCCCCACACGCCGCTCGCCGGCTGAGGAGTCCCAAGTGGCCATCGACCTGAACCGGATCCGCAACATCGGCATCAGCGCGCACATTGACTCGGGCAAGACGACGCTCACCGAGCGCATCCTGTTCTACACCGACCGTATCCACGCGATCCACGAGGTCCGTGGCAAGGACGGCGTCGGCGCCAAGATGGACTCGATGGAGCTCGAGCGCGAGCGCGGCATCACGATCCAGTCGGCCGCCACGTACTGCCAGTGGAAGGACCACCACGTCAACATCATCGACACCCCGGGTCACGTCGACTTTACGATCGAGGTCGAGCGCGCGCTGCGCGTCCTCGACGGCGCGATCCTCGTCCTCTGCGGCGTCGCGGGCGTGCAGTCGCAGTCGATCACCGTCGACCGCCAGATGCGCCGCTACAACGTCCCGCGCCTCGCGTTTGTCAACAAGCTCGACCGCCAGGGCGCGAACGCCTACCGCGTCTGCAGCCAGCTGCGCGAGAAGCTCAACCTCAACGCCGTGATGACGCAGATCCCCATCGGCGCCGAGGACAAGCTCGAGGGCGTGGTCGACCTGATCACGATGAAGGGCATCACGTTCCACGGCGACAACGGCAACGACATCCGGATCGGCGACATCCCCGCCAACCTCGTCGACACCGCCAACGAGTACCGCGACAAGCTGATCGACGCGGCGTCGATGTTCGATGACGAGCTCGCGATGGCCTACCTCGAGGGCGAGGTCGAGGACGAGATGATCCGCCGCGCCGTTCGCGCGGGCGTGCTCCGCCGTCAGCTCGTCCCCGTCTTCATGGGTTCGGCCTACAAGAACAAGGGCGTGCAGCTCCTCCTCGACGCGGTCACGACCTACCTCCCCTCGCCGCTCGACATCGACTACCATGCGTTCAACGTCGACGAGTCCGAGGCCAAGGTCGATCTGGTCGCCAGCCCCGACAAGCCGTTCGTCGGTCTTGCGTTCAAGCTTCAAGACGGCCAGTACGGCCAGCTGACCTACCTGCGCGTCTACCAAGGCACGCTGCGCAAGGGCGAGTTCATCATGAACGCCCGCGACCGCAAGAAGGTCAAGGTCGGCCGCCTCGTCCGCATGCACTCGGACGAGATGGAGGACATCGAGGCCTCGGAGGCCGGCGACATCGTCGCGATGTTCGGCATCGATTGCCACTCGGGCGACACCTTCTGCGACCCGGACATCCGCTACGTCATGACGTCGATGCACGTCCCTGACCCGGTCATCCACTACACGATCACCACCAAGGACTCCTCGGGCGCGAACAACCTGTCGAAGGCGATCCAGCGCTTCGCCAAGGAAGACCCGACCTTCCGCGTCTCGTCCGATCCCGAGACTGGCGAGACGATCATCTCGGGCATGGGCGAGTTGCACCTCGACGTCTACATCGAGCGCATGCGCCGTGAGTACAAGGTTCCGGTCCAGACCTCGCCCCCGCGCGTCGCCTACCGTGAGACGATCACCCGCCACGCCGACTTCAACTACACGCACAAGAAGCAGACGGGTGGTTCGGGTCAGTACGGCCGCGTCGCCGGCTTCATCGACCCGCTCGAGGGCGCGGACTACGCGTTCGTCGACGACATCGTCGGCGGCACGATCCCGCGCGAGTTCATCCCGAGCTGTGACAAGGGCTTCCGCTCGATGCTCGACAAGGGCCAGCTGATCGGTGTGCCGGTCGTCGGCGTCCAGGTCACGATCAACGACGGTCAGTACCACGCGGTCGACTCGAGCGACATCGCGTTCCAGGTCGCCGCGCAGGGCGCTTGGCGCGAGGCGTACGGCAAGGCCGCTCCGGTCATCCTCGAGCCGCTGATGAAGGTCGAGATCGAAGGCCCGGCCGAGTTCCTCGGCAACATCATCGGCACCGTCAACCAGCGCCGTGGCTACATGCTCGGCCAGTCCGAAGAGGACGGGTTTGCGCGCATCGAGGCCGAGGTTCCCCTCGCTGAGATGTTCGGCTACTCCACGGTTCTTCGCTCGGCGACGCAGGGCAAGGCCGAGTTCGCGATGGAGTTCTCGCGCTACGACAAGGTGCCCAAGAACGTCTCCGATGAGCTGATCGCCGCCTACCAGAAGGAGAAGGACGGCAAGTGACGCTCGGCGCTGGCGCCTCGTCAGCGCGCGCTCGCTGAGGCCACACGGGGTTGCTCCGTGTGGCCTTCGTCGTTGGGGTTGCCGCGGCTTGGTCGCGGATCGCGACGCGCGCGGATACGAGGGGGCGTGCGGGAAACCGCGGAGGCACGATGGGCGAGCGTCCGATGCAGGCGTGGTTGGCGCGGGTCGACGGCGGGCCGCGGCCGGGGCAGCCCGCGCTGCTCGTCGGCGACGCCGGCGTAGGCAAAAGCGCGATCCTCGTTCATGTCGGCCTGGAAGCGTTGCGCGGCGAGGGGCGGGTGCTCCACGTCACGCTGCGCGAGACGGTCGGCCAGGTGCGGGCCTTTTACGATGACGCGGGTCGCGGGCTCGGTGTGCTGCCGTCGGAATCGGTGAGCCTCGAACGTCGGCGGATGATCCTCAGCTACGTGGACCGGGCCTTCGATCCCGTCCATCTCGAGAGCCAAGCGCGGATGCTCCGCGACATCGCGGCGTTCGAGGCGGATGTGTTGCTGCTCGACGGCCTGACCTCGGCAGCGTGGCTCGCCCACGGTGAGGCGTTGGGCCACCTGAGCCAAGCGCTCGGAATCAGCCTGTGGGTGACGGTCGCCTCCGAGGGCGGCGTGATCCGCAGCGGCGGGACCGCACGCGTCGTGGTCCGCGTGCTCGACAGCGCGGAGGGGGGCTTGCGCCTCTCGGTCGATGGCCACGAAGAGACGCTGCCGTTCCGCCTCGACGCCACCGCCCAGCAGGTCGTTCCGACCGAAGCAGGGTCGGCCGCTCCTCCGAACAAGCCCTTGCGCGCTTCGGACGTCACGTTGTTTGCCGGCGGCGCGCCGGGTGCTGAGGCGGCGTTTGGCGAGTCGGCGGCGGCAGCAGGCTGCGCCGAGGTCCACTTCACCTTCGAGGGGCACGTGCAAGCCCGCGTGGTTGGCCAGCGCTTGCTCACGCCGGCCGAGCTCGAGGTCGGTGATGTCAGCATCGTCTACGTCAGCCGACGCCTCAACCGCCAGTACAACGAGACGGGGCTGATCCGCCGCGTCCTTCAGACGCTGTGGCACATGGTCAGCCGCAGCGAGCAGGTGTTCGTCGTCGGGCAGATCCAAGAGGACGGCACGGTGGTGGGCGGCACCGGCTGGGCCGTCGAGCTGGCGCGGATGATGTGGAGCAAGGAGTTGTGGGTGTTCGATCAGGCCCGGGACGGCTGGTTCCGGTGGTCGGGGCAGGCTTGGCAGCCGGGTGCGCCGCGCATCACGTCGGCCAGCGTGTGCGGCACCGGCACGCGCGAGCTCACGCCCGCGGGACGCGCAGCGATCGCGGCCTTGTTCGAAGCCTCTTTTGGGGAGTTGGGCGGATGAACGCGCCCGCCGGGCGGCTCGCGGGCTGGGGCGGTGTGTCGGTGGTGGGCACCGAGCGCCGCGGGCCGTTGCGTCGAACGGCGGCTGCGGCCTCGCTCACGCGTGGGCTGGGTCGTAGCTACGGAGACGCCTCGCTTCCCCCTGCCGATCATCCCGTCGCGGCCGGGTCGGTGGGCAACGACGCGATGCTCGCATTTGACGAAGCGAGCGGCGTGCTCCGCGCCGAGGCCGGGCTGACGCTCGACGACCTGACCCGCGTCTTCCTCCCGCGCGGTTGGTTTTCGCCGGTCGCTCCCGGCACGCGCTACGTGACGCTGGGCGGCATGGTCGCTTCCGACATCCACGGCAAGAACCACCACGTCGCTGGGACGATCGGACGCCACGTCGAGAGCTTGCGGATGCTGCTGCCCAGCGGCGAAGAGCGGGAGGTCAGCCGGAGCACCGAGCCGCGTCTGTTCGCCGCCACGCTGGGTGGGATGGGTTTGACGGGGCACATCCTCGAAGTCGCGCTCAAGCTCGAGCCCGTCGAGAGCCCGTGGATCTGGCGTGAGGAGCACCAAGTCCCCGATCTCGACGCGCTCCTCGATGGTCTCGAGCGCAGCACGGCTTGGCCTCAGACGGTGGCGTGGATCGACACGCTCGCGACGGGTCGCCACTTCGGGCGGGGCGTGTTGATGCGGGGACGTTGGGCGCGGCGCGATGAGGCCCCCCTGCTCGCGCCTCAGCCGATCGTCGGTCCCTCGGTCCCGTTCGAGCTCCCCGGGTTCCTTCTCAACAACCTGACGATGCGGGCGTTCAACGAGCTGTACTACCGCAAGCAGATCGTCCCGATGCGCGCTGGGGTGGTCAACCCCTACGGCTGGTTCTGGCCGCTCGATGCGATCCAGCACTGGTCGCGGGCCTATGGCCGCGCGGGTTTCACCCAGCATCAGGCTGTCTTCCCTCGCGCCGCCGGGCGACAGGCCGTCCGGACGTTCTGCGAAAAGCTCGTGGCGTGGGGCGGGACCGGGTTCCTCGCGGTGGTCAAGGACTGCGGCGAGGAGGGAGAGGGCATGCTCTCGTTCCCAGAGCCGGGGACGTCGCTCGCGCTTGATCTGCCGATCCGGCCCGGGATTCAGGAGCTGATCGACCGGTTGAACCGCCTCGTCCTCGACTTTGGGGGCCGCATCTACCTCACCAAGGATGCCTACACGCGGCGAGACGACTTTGAGCGGATGGAGGCGCGGCGCTTGGACGCGTTCCGGGCCTTGCGCCAAGAGATCGATCCCGACCGGCGCGTGCGGACGCGCTTGGGTGATCGCCTGATCGATCCGGTGGGGGCCTGATGCGCGTCTTGGTCGTCGGTGGGACGCGCGGGATGGGGCGCGCGGTGGCGCGGCGCTACGCCGAGCGGGGGGCGTCCGTCGCCTTGGTGGGCCGTGATGCCGACGCGCTTCTGCGGGCGGCGCAGGATCTGGACGTCCGTGGCGCGGCCGAGGTGGCGACCGTGGTCCTCGACCTCAACGACGTCGACGCCCATGGTCGCGCGCTCGATG
This sequence comes from Alphaproteobacteria bacterium, assembly GCA_040382435.1. Lineage (GTDB taxonomy): Bacteria > Myxococcota_A > UBA796 > UBA796 > JBEIFN01. The sequence continues at coordinate 4,364 of JBEIFN010000049.1, read as the reverse complement.
AAGCGTGGGTCAAGTTGGGCGGGGTGGACGTCCTTGTTGTGACGGCCGCTTCGTTTGGCACCCAGGCCGAGCTCGAGGCCGACCGCGCGCGGATGCTCGCGCTGCTGCAGCTCGACTTTGTCGCGACGATCGCGCTTTGTGAGGAGGCCCGGGTCCGGTTGTTGGCAGCGGGTGGCGGGACGCTGGTGGTCTTTTCTTCGGTCGCGGGCGACCGCGGGCGCAAGACGGTCGGGCTGTATGGGGCCGCCAAGGCGGGGTTGGGCCACTATCTCGAGGCGCTCGATGCGGGCTACCGGTCGGCGGGGCTGGTGACGATCGACGTTCGTCCTGGCTTCATCCACACCGACATGACCGCTGGCCTGCCCGCGCCGCCGTTCGCCGGGCTGCCCGACGAGGTCGCCGCGCGCGTCCTCGATGCGGTCGAGCGGCGACAGCCGCGGGTCTATGCGCCGGGGATCTGGGCGCTGGTCATGCTGGTGATCCGGTGGTTGCCGCGCTTCGTTCTGCGTCGTGTGGGGTTCTAGGCGTGCAAGGACCGCAAGCGGAGACGGTGACCGTGTGGACCGAGGGCCTGGGCGTGGTCCCGGTCGAGGTCGCGGTTTGGGGGGAGGGCCCGCCGCTTCTGATCTTGGCGCCGCTCGGGCGCGACACGGCGGCGCTCGCGCCGCTTCAGACCGCGCTGTCCGGCTGGCGGGTGTGGGCGGTCGCGCTCCCTGGCGGCGGCGCGACCGCGCTGCCCGCGCGACGGATGGCGCCGCTGACGTTGGTCGACTGGGTCGAGCAGCTCGCGATCGATCTTGGGATCCGTGGCTGTCCCGTGGTCGGGCTCGGCGTCGGGGGGTGGGTCGCGCTGCAGTGGGCGTTGCGTCACCCGCGCAGCGTCGGCCGTCTGGCTGTCGTCTCCCCGCCGGTGGCGCCGCATCCCCGCTTGCGTGCCGCGACGCTGCTCGCGAGGCTGTTCGCGGTTTCAGGTCTGGCGGGGCGCTACCTGCGTGAGGTGGCGCCAGCGTGGGAGGTCGCGGCCTTCTGGCGGCACCTCGCGCGGCGCGAGGACGAGGGGGCTCGCTTTCCGGTCCGGCTGTGCGCGCTTTTCTTGCGGGATCACCGTCGCACGCCCGTGGCGCTGTCTGACGCCCTCGATCTTCGTCTTCACGGGATCAAGGTCGGAAAGCTCGACGGAGATGACGCGTGCTCGGCCGCGGTCGCCGTGCCGCTCGCGGACGCGGTCGACCGGTTCGTCTCGCGAACCCGCGCCGGCGGCGCGGTCCGCGCGATGAACGGTTAAGCCCGGGTCGAGGTTGGTCGATGTCGGCTTGGCTGGAGCGCATGTTTGTCTCGGTGGCGCGGCTCGGCCTCGCGCGGGGTCGCGCGTTGTGGGGCGCGGCCTTCGTGCTCGCGGTGGTGAGCGCGTTTATCGGACTGCCGCCCAAGATCGACAGCAACCTGCTCAACCTGCTGCCCGATGACGACCGGGTCGTACAGGCGCTCCGGCGCATCAACGAGGAAGAAGGCGGTCTATCCGTCCTCACGCTGACGTTCGAGGCCGACGAGCCGGGGCGCCTCGATCCCTTCCTCGACGACCTCACCGAGGCATTCTCGGCGCTCGACCAGGTGGCCTTTGCGATCCACGAGGTCGACCCTGCGCTCTCGGCGCAGATCGGCCTGTACCAGCTCGAACCCAGCGAGCTGATGGCGCTCGATCTTCGCCTGCAGGGCGCGCTCGCGCTCGGACCGGCCCTCAACCCGATGCTCGCGCAGCCGCTGCTCGACATGGGACCGACGACCGACAAGATCGCCAACCTCTCGCAGGGGGGAATGCTCGGCGGTGAGGGAACGCGCGCCAAGCTGATCGTCCGGCCGACGCAGGGGGTGAGCGACCCCAAGTTCACTGCCGCGTTCATGGCCGATGTCGAGCGCTTGCTCGCCGACGCCGATGCGCCCGGCCATGGGATCCGCCTGTCGTGGATCGGCGGCGCGTACCGTCACACCCACGAGGACGTCGTCGGTATCCAGCGCGACCTCGGCTCGACGACGAGCGTGTCCGGTCTGCTCGTCCTGTTGGTGCTCGCGGTGGCGTTCCGGAGCTGGAAGGCGCCGCTGATCTTGTTCCCTCCCCTCGTCATCGCCAACCTCGTCAACCTCGCGTTCGTGGCGCTGGCGATTGGCAGCCTCAACACTTACACCTCGCTCGGTACCGCGATCTTGTTCGGGTTGGGCATCGAGTTTTCGGTGCACCTCGTGAGCCGCTACCGCGAGCAGCGGGCGGCGGGGCTCGACCTCGACGCGGCGCTTGACGAGGCGTGGGGCTCCACGGCGCCGCCGTGCCTGACCTCGGCGCTGGCCTCCTCGGCGGGCTTTCTCAGCCTTGCGATCGCGAGGTTCGAGGGCTTTAGCCAGCTCGGCGTCGTGCTCGCCGTTGGTTTGATGCTGTCGTTCGTCTCGGTGGTGCTGCTGCTGCCGTCGCTGATCGGCTGGCTCGACAAGCACCCTCCGGTGCCGCGGTTGCAGCCCGAGGACGACGGTCCGCGAGCCACCCGCTACGCCTGGGCGCCGGTGGGTTTTGGGGCCTACGCGGTGCTGACGGTGCTGGCGGCGGCGATCTTCCTGCCGAAGGTCGCGTTTGAGTACGATCTCAGCGAGCTGCGGCGCGACGGGATGGCCTACGACGAGCTGAGCGAGGCCGAGCAGCGCGCAGCGCGTGAATCCTACAGCCCGGTGGTCGTGACCTACCGCGGGGCGGACGCGGCGGCGCAGATGACCGCCGACCGGGCGGCGCTGCAGGCGGCGATCGACGGCGGGTCGCTCCCGCACGTCAGCCGCGTGCTCTCGCTCGATATGGCGCTGCCGCCCGATCAGGACACGCGTCTGCCGGCGGTGGCGGCGATCGTTGCGGACGCAGGACACCCTTCGCTGCGCTACCTGCCAACACCGGTCGCCAAAGCCCTCGCGCCGCTCGCTGGCCTAAAGGTGCGTGCGTTGACGCGCGAGGACCTCCCGGCAGGCCTGCGCCACATGCTCGGCGGTGGCAGTACGTCCGTGCAGCGCTTGCTGCTGCTCCCCAAGGGCAACATGTGGGACGGTCGCGAGGCCGAGGCGCTCGCCGAGGAGCTGGGGACGGTGCTGCCGGGCGACCGTGAGATCGCGGGCGAGCACATCGGCGTCGCGCACCTGATGCAGCTCGGCTTCGAGGACATGCGGCCGATCGTGCTCGTCGCCACCGTGCTCGTCGCGTTGGTCACCTACGTCGACCTGGGCACGCTGGTCGCGACGCTCGGCGCGCTGTTCGCGTTCGTCGCGGGCGTCGTGTGGACCTTCGTCCTGATGAGCGTGTTCGACGTTCGCCTGAGCTTGGTCAATCTGACGGGGATCCCGATCTTGCTCGGCATCGGCGTCGACGTCGTGGTTCACTTGACGCACCGCTTGCGTGAGCTCGGCCCGGGACGGATCGGCACCGCGCTCCGGACCACGGGGGTGGCCGTCGTCGTGTGTACGGCCACCAACATCGCGTCGTTCGGGTCGTTGGCGATGGCGGGCAATCGCGGCGTTCGTAGCCTCGGGTTGCTCGCGCTGCTGGGGATGGTGTTCATCACGCTCGTCGGAACGACGATGCTTCCCTTGCTGTGGGCGACGATCTGGCGTCGGGAGGCCGCAGCGGCGCGGGCCTGACGCGTTCTGAGCGGCGCGAGGAATCGGCACGAAGCGTCGCGGTCGGCCGCCGGTCTCGGTCGCTGCCGGTCGCGCGTGATACGATGCGGAGGATCCGCAGTTCGGGAGGGCCGTTGTCGTCGACCGACGAGCGTCGCACGATCGAGCGGGGCTGGTACTACGTCCGAGAGGCGCCCGAACGGGTGTTGGACGGCAGCGTGCCTGCCGATCGCTTGATCCGTGCCGACGACGGCGCTTGGCTGACGCGTCGCTTGCACGGTCACCCGGGCGTGGCGGTCGTGACCGACGCGACCGAAGGCGGCGTCCCCGTCGCGGCGTGGTTGCGGGCCGCCGGGGCGCTCGGTCGCGCCCTCGAAACGCGCGGCGTGGTGGGGGTCCGCTACGACGTCACCTTGGTCGAGGCCGGGGACCTGTGCTTGCAGACCCGCGGCGCGCGCTGGGACCTGATCGTGCCGCGAGCGTGCCTCGTGGCAGGTGGCCACCACGCGCTCGAGGATGCGGTCGTCGCCCTGGTCGCTGATGCGGCGCCGCCGTCGGGCGTGGTGCCGCAGGGGCTGGGTCCGCTCCCGGAGCGGCCCACGGCGCGTGCGCTGTTCTTCGAGTCCTTGATGAACACCGACATGCCGCACAACGACAAGGAGATCAGCCAAGGCGTGCTGCACATGATCTCCTCGCTGTCGGCGACCGGGACCGAGGTC
>JBEIFN010000048.1:0-10526 GCA_040382435.1 Alphaproteobacteria bacterium | reverse complement strand
TCGCGGTAGATGAACAGGATCAAGTCGGCGTCCTGCTCGATCGCGCCCGACTCGCGCAGGTCGGAGACCATCGGCCGCTTCTCTTGACGCTGCTCGACGCCGCGGTTGAGCTGGCTCAGGGCGATGACTGGGACCTCGAGATCCTTGGCGAGGATCTTCAAGCCGCGGCTGATGTCGCTGATCTGCTGCTGGCGCGGCTGGCGGGGGTCGTCGCCTTGCATCAGCTGCAAGTAGTCGAGGACGATCAACCCGAGGTTGGGGTGGGTGGTCTTGAGCCGGCGGGCGCGCGCGCGGATGTCGGAGAGGCTGACGCCCGGCGTGTCATCGATGAAGATCGGGTGCTGCCGGAGCGTCTCGCTCGCGTTGAGCAGGCGTTCCCAGTCCGCGGCATCGAGCTTGCCGTTGCGCAGGCGCGTGGCGTCGACCTCACCCAGACAGCTCAGCAACCGGGTGACGAGCTGACCGCGGCTCATCTCCAGGCTGAAGACGCCGACCGACACGCCACCGAGGACGGCCGCGTTGAGCGCGAAGTTCAGCGCGAGGGCCGTCTTGCCCATCGCGGGGCGGGCGGCCAGCACGACGAGGTCGGTGGCTTGCCAGCCGTTGAGTTTGGTGTCGAGGTCGCGAAAGCCGGTGGTCGTTCCGGTGACGCCCCCGCCTTGTTCGCCGATGCGCTCGATCCGCGACAGCTCGGCGTCGATGACCTCGCTGACCTGGGTCCAGCTGCGACGACCGTCGTTGGACCGCAACGTGAGCAGCGACTGCGCGGCGCGCTCGACGAGGACCTCAGGCGTGTCGGATTCGTCGAAGGCTTCCTTGAGGACCTTGCGCGTCTCGCCGATCAGCCGTCGGAACGTGGACTTGTCGCGGACGGCTTCGGCGTAGTGCCGTAGGTTCGCGGTGCTGGTGACCCGCTCGACGAGCTGGAGCACGTAGCTCAGGCCGCCGTACAGGTCTTCGCCGTCGGCGCGGCTCGCGCGCTCGCCGACCGTGACGAGGTCGATGCCGGTGCCTTCGGCGTTGAGGGTGTGGAGCAGCTGGTAGAGCCGGGCATGCTCGGGCCGAGCGAAGTCGTCGGGGCGCACCAACTCGGCGATCAGCGTGAGCTGTTCGGGATCTTGGATCAGCCCGCCCAGCAACGCCTGCTCGGCTTCGATCGCCATCGGCACGCCGCGTTCGTCCATCGGGGCTCCCGGTCCCGTTTGACCCGCCGCCCGCGACCTGTCGAGGTGAGGGGACCGCGTTGTCCCCCTTGTGTAGGCGTGGCTGGATCGGTTACTGTGGTGGCCGAGCACGGTCGGCACGCCGCCGCCCGCCCGGGGGATGCACAGCATGGGTACGAAGGAACTCCTCGCTTCGTTCGACGAGCAACTGGCGGCGTTCGACAAGTACCAGTCCTTCATCGAGAAGGCCCGGGCGCGCGCCGACAAGTTCACGCCTGCGATCGTCGAGAAGGTCATCTCCGAGAACACCGCGCGCATCGCCGAGGTCACGGCGGTCCTCGACCCGCTCGTCCCGAGCCTGCGTGCCGCCATCGCCGACCTCGACCGTCAGCTCGGCGACGTCCAACACGGCGTCGAGGCGGCCCGGCTTCAGATCGAGGAGCTCGACCTGCGTGTCGCCATCGGTGAGATCTCCGAAGAGGAGAAGGCGGCTGCGGCGGGCGACCTGTCCGACGTCGTCGGCTCGGCCGATGGTCAGGTGGGCGCGCTCTCTGAAGAGCGTGGATCGCTGATGGGTGCGCTCGAGCGCTGGTCGGCCGTCCGCCCCGGTGGCGCGCTCGACATCGACGACGGCTTGGACGACGCGCTGGAGGCCGAGGCTGAGGAAGCTGTCGAGCTCGGCGAAGACGACGGTCCGAACGAGGACGTCCTTGCGGCGTTCGAGGACGGCGGCCGTGGCGAGGGCGGGCAGCACAGCGAGGCCAGCGGCGTGACCGAAGACCTGTCGGGCCTGCTCGCGGCGGATCTCTCTGTCGAGACCCCGATCGCCTTCGGCGAGGCCACCGAGGACGGCGGCGAGGATGCGCTCGACGACATCGCCGTCGAGCCGGTGGGTACGGCCGTGAGCCTCTCGGCGTCGCTTGTGGTCGCGGAAGGAACGAGCGAGGAGCAGCACTTCCTCGTCACCAAGACCATCGTTCGCGTCGGCCGCCTCCGCGACAACGAGATCCAGATCCGCTCCGACGCCAAGGTGTCGCGGTTCCACTTCGAGGTCGAGCACCGCGGCGATGCGTACATCCTCGTCAACAAGTCAGGCGCGAACGGCACCTTCGTGGACGGCGCTCGCATCGACCACGAGGTCGAGCTGAAGGGCGGCGAAGAGATCGTGGCCGGCGAGACGTCCATCCGCTTCCGCCTCGACGCCTGATCGGCGCGTCGATGACCCGGGCCTCGTGGCGGCTCGCGCAGCGCCTCGGCGGGCTCGTGGCGACGGGCGCGTGGTGGGCGTCGGTCGCCGTCGGCCAAGAGCTAGGCGGCGGACCGGCGACGGTCGCTCCGTCGTACCGGGACGGTTGGCGTTGGGAGCGCGTCGGTCCCGCGGACCTGCGCAACATCGCGGACGTCGCCGTGGACGGTTCAGGCCTGGGGTGGCTCGCGGTGCGCGACGACGGCGAGGCCTGGTACTCGCCCGACGGCGGCCAAACGTGGGCGGTGGTCCTTCCGCCGATGCCGGGCGCCGAGGTGTCCAAGGAAGACGTCCTACTCGATGTCGAGAGTCGCATGAACGAGCTTCTCGACGAGCTCGGTGTGGGGTCGGAGTACGTCTCCCCCGAGGAGATCGAGGACGCCGATCTCGTCGAGCAACTCAAGGCCGACATTCAAGGCGGGAGCGTGCAACGCGACGCGTCCGCTGTCGGGGCGCAGTCGGCGCCCAAGGCGCTCGTCTCCACCTCGCGCGCGCTCGCCGTAGGGCGGGCCGATGGCCTTTGGACGAGCGAGGACGAGGGGCTGACGTGGCAGCACGTCTTTGAGGAGCCGGTGATCGACGCCTCGGAGCGCGGGTACCAGTGGCTCGTCCTCACGGATGACGCGGTGTGGACGCGGCAGGACGGCGGGGGCTGGACGCGCGAGGCGGCGCTCGGAGGCGGCCCGTCCGACGCGGCCCACGGCATTGGGACCGCGTTCGCCGTCGCTGGGGACCGTCTGTTCGAGCGCGCGGTCGACGGGACCTGGTCCGATCGCGGGGCGGTCGATCGCGAGGCGCGCCTCGCGGATGACGGCCGCGGCGGCGTCTGGGTGGTCTCGTCGGCGGGCGCGGACCTGCAACAGCAGGGGATCCCGGCCGTCGGTTCGCGCGCCCTCGACGCGATTCGGTTGACGACCGGTCGCTTGATGGTCGCGGCGCGGGTCGGCGTGTTCGAGTGGTCGCCCGGCGAGGACGGTTGGAGCGTGCTCGGCGACGGTCTGGGCGACATCCACCCGCGCGGGATCGCGACCTGGCTGGCCGAAAGCGCGGAACATCCGGTCGTCGCCGCCGAAGAGGGCGTGTACCGTCTGGAGCCCGAGAAGGCGGCAGCACTCCAACGCGACGACACCTGGGTGAACATCGACGCCCTGATCGCCGACGCCGACGCGCGGCACACGCGGCTTACGGGCGGCGAACGCCTCGGCCCGAGCGCGCAATGGATGCGGTACGCGCTGCCGCAAGTGCGTGTGGTCGGGTTCCGCGATGTCGGCGGCGGGATTCAGAGCCGTCTGGATGGCGGTATCGAGAGCGACCGCACCTTGCGCACGGGGGCTTGGATCTACCTCACGTGGACGCCGCCGCGTCGCAACATCGTCTCGGCCGGGGACGCTGCGGTCGCGTTCGATGGCGAAGACTTCGACGTGTACGCCGGAGACGTCGATCAATGGATGATGCTCGGGCGGACGTCCCGTGACGCCACCCGCGACCGCTTGGCGCTCCTCGAACAGGTGGGGGCGTTGTATGCCGAGGGTCTCCGCCTTCGCCGCGAGCTCGACGCCGTGAAGGCCGGTCGCACGCTTCAGCAGCGCGTCGATCTCATGTTGCGGCTTCAGGAGGTCGAGGCGCGCCTCGATACCCTGACCGACGGAACCGTTTCTCGTTACCGCGCCGCACTCCGCGAGCGCTTGGAGTTGGCCCCATGACCTCGCTCTCTGTTCGCATCGCGACCCTGACGTGGCTGCTGACACCCTCCGCGTTTGCGGCGCCAGACGCGGGGGAAGCCGCGGCGTCCGTGGCTCCCGCCGCCGCTGCGCACGCGGATGGGCGCGTGCCGCTCACGTCGGCCACGACCGCCCAGCTCTCGGTGCTTCCCAGCCTGACGCCGTCGCTCGCCGAGGCGATCGTCGAGCTGCGGAGCCGTCGAAACGGTCTACAGTCCTACGAGGAGCTGCGGATCCTGCCGGGCATGACCGAAGCCGCGCTCGACAGCTTGCGGACGAACACCAGCCTGACGTTGTCGTTCCAAGTCGGGCAGCCGCGCACGTTCTCGACCGCCGACGAGGTGTTGGCGCAGTTCGCGCACGAGCCCGAGGTCCAGCGCGTTCTCGACGAGGCGTCGGCGTATGCCAAGGTGCAACCTGCCTTGATCGATCGGTGGCTCCGCAGCTCCCGCGCCTTCGCCGCGCTCCCGACGTTGCGGCTGGCCTACCAACTCGACGACGACTACAGCAACCAGTTCCGCCGCTACGACGAGTTCGGCAACCCTCCGACCAGCACCGACGGCACGTTCTACGATGTGCAGACGGACGCCGACGTCGGTCAGGGCCGCACGATCGACATCCAGGCCACGTGGGAGCTCGACAAGCTGGTCATGAGCTCGGAGCAGATCCGCGTGATCAACGAGTCGCAGGACATCGCCAAGCTCCGCGAGAAGGTCCTCGCCGAGGTGACGCGCATCTACTTCGAGCGTCGCCGCCTTCAGGTCGAGGGCTTGCTGCGCCCGAAGACCGACCTGTTGGCGCAGGTCAAGGATGAGCTTCGCTTGCGGGAGCTCACGGCGAACCTCGACGCCTACACCGGCGGCTGGTTCAGCGCGTCGGTCGCAGCCGCCAAGAAGTGACGTTCAGGGTTCGGCGCGCCGGTCGTTGCTTCGGACCGGCGTTCCGCGCGGCGTGCGGCCGGGGCCGGCGATGCGTACGCTGGTCAGCAGCCGACCGAGCCACCAAGCGTACCGCGCCTCGACCTCGAACGGACCTTCGCCTTGGGTGAGGAACAGGGAGACATCGGCGCGACCTGCGAGATCGGGGTGGACCTCGGCCTCGTCGAACCCGACGAACCGGCGCACCCACGGATCGATGGCCTTGTAGATCGATTCCTTGATCGAGAACCGCAGCACGGTCTGGATCCAAGCACGGGAAGGTGGGAGCCCTTCGAGCGCCTCCATCTCGACCGGCCGCAACACGCGTGGTGCGATCGTCGGGCGTGGCGGGCCGTGGTCCTCGAGGTCGACCCCGAGCGTTCGCCCGTCGTCGAGCGCGACCATCGCGACCGCGAGATCGCGCTTGTGGCTCACGCTCCCGACGAACCCCGCGGGCAGCACCGGCGTCCCGCGCGCGTCCGGCAGGACGGGGCCGAGGGGCGCGCCGAGCTGGCGACGGGCCTCACGCAGCGCGATCCGGCCTCCGACGAACTGGACCTGACGGTAGCCCCCGAGCGTGACGGCGTGGCGTGCCTCGGCGTCGGCGAGGGTCGCGAGGACCGCCTCGGGGACGGGATCGGGTCGGTCGGGGATGCTCACGGCCACGGCGACGCCGTGCGGCGTGGCGAGCAGGTCGACGGGTTGGAAGAGGTCGTGGGACATCGGTGGGCGCGGTGTAGCGCCGTTGCGCCGCGTCCGCAAAGCGACCGAATGTCAGGCTCACCCACGCAGCCGCTTGACCGGTGCGACGGCTTCCCTTAGGGTCGCAGGGCACAGGGTGGTGTTGTGGTGAGCAAGCGTCTGGTGATCGCCGAGAAGCCCAGCGTCGCCCGTGACCTGTGCGCTGCCTTGGGCGGCTTTGAGGACCACGACGGCGAGTACTACGAGTCCGATTCGTGGATCGTCACCTTCGCGCTCGGTCACTTGCTGGAGCTCGCGGAGCCCGAGGAGTACGACAAGTCGCTCAAGGCGTGGACCCTCGCCAGCCTGCCGATCCTTCCGCCCGCCTTCCAGATCCGGCCGCGCGAAGGTCAGAAGAAGCGTTTGGACCTGATTAAGAAGCTCGCCAACCGCAAGGACGTCGACGGCTTGGTCAACGCCTGCGACGCCGGGCGCGAGGGCGAGGTGATATTCCGCCGGATCCAAGAGTGGATCGGCGACGCGCGCCCGCACCAGCGCCTGTGGCTTCAGTCGATGACGTCCGACGCGATCCGCACCGCGTTCGACGAGCTGCAGCCGGGCGACGCATACGACCCGCTGGCGGACGCGGCCTGGCTGCGCGGCGTCGGTGACTGGCTGATCGGCATGAACGCGACGCGCGCGCTCACCCGGAGGCTCAAGGGCCGCACCGAGAAGGGATCGTGGTCGGCGGGTCGTGTCCAGACGCCGACGCTGGGGCTGATCGTCGCGCACGAGTGGAAGCGGCTCGCCCACGTGCCGCGGACGTACTGGACGGTGCAAGTCGCGTTCTCCGCCGATGCGCAGGCATGGACGGGGAAGGCTTGGCAGGCCGACGGCGGCGACGACAAGGACGCGGAGCGCAGCAAGGACCGTTGGTTCGAGCGCGCGCGCGTGGACGCGATCCTCGCCGCGCTCGCCGCCCCCGGCCAAGGCACCGCCACCGAGAAGCGCAAGGAGAGCCGCGAAAACCCGCCGCTTCCCTTCGATCTGACCTCGCTGCAGCGCGAGGCCAACGGGCGCTGGGGCTGGTCGGCCAAGCGCGTCCTGCAGACGGCACAGCGGCTCTACGAGGTCCACAAGGTCCTGACCTACCCGCGTACCGACTCGCGACATCTGCCGTCCGACTACCGGCCCACCGTCGAGGGCATCATCGAGGCGCTTTCGAACGACGCCGATTTTCAGGTGGCAGCGCGTCAGATCCGCGACGAAGGGCTCCGCAACGTCGAGCGCGTCATCGACGGGACGAAGGTCTCGGACCACTTCGCGATCGTTCCCACGGGTGCTGAGACGCCCGACGACATGGGGGCGGATGACCGGGCGCTGTACGGGCTCGTCGTCCGGCAGTTCCTCGCGGCGTGGATGGCACCGGCGATCTGGTCCACCGTCGAGCGGTGGGTCGAGGTCCCTGTGCCCGGACAGGCGCCTGCGCGCTTCCGCACCTCAGGCAAGGTCCTCGAGGTGCCGGGTCACCTGCTCGCCTTTGGGGACGAGAAGGGCAAGGGCACGGCGTTGCCGCCGCTGCGCACCGATGGGCTCGACGCTGCCGTGTCCTGTGACATCGGCGAGGTCGTCGTCGAGGAAGGCGAGACCAAGCCACCGGCGCGGCTCTCCGAAGGCGCGCTGCTCGGACGCATGGAGGCCGCTGGCGAGGAGCTTGAAGACGCCTCGCTCACCGAGGCGATGAAGGGCCGCGGTCTCGGCACACCGGCCACGCGCGCCGACACGATCGATCGGCTGATCACCACGGGCTACGCCCAGCGCATCGACAACCGCCTGGCACCTACGCCCAAGGGCATGAAGCTGATCGACATTCTCGACCGTGCCCACGTGCCCGTGTTGAACAGCGCGCGCCTGACCGGCGAGTGGGAGCACAAGTTCCAGCTCGTCGAGCGGGGCGAGTCGACACGCGCGGAGGTGCTGGACGCGCTGACAGGGTTCACCCGGGAGGTCACCAGCTCGCTGGTGGGCTTCGATCACGACGGCTTGTACGCGCACGACGCCTCGTTGGGCCGCTGCCCGTCGTGCGGGCAAGGCGACGTGGTCGAGACGGTCTGGGGCTATCGTTGCACGCGCAACGTCTGGGGTCAGGACGACGGCTGCAAGTTCTTCCTGTGGAAGGAGAAGGCGAGTCGCTACATCGACCGGCACGTGGCCGAGCAGCTGGTCCGGGAGCAGCGAACGGGCAAGCTGGTGGGGTTCGCCGACCTGTCAGGAAGGTCGGTCGAGGCGAGCCTCGTCATCGAGCCCGAGTCCCCGGAGCCGGGGAGCGCTTGGACGTTGCGCGTCCAGTACGGTGGGGCCGATGCGAGCGCCGAGGCCGAGGTGATCGGCGAGGTCGTGTTCGCGTGCCCGTGCGGCGAAGCCGACTGTGGTGGCGTCATCGAGACGTCCCGGCGGTTCCTCTGCCAACGCGTGTTGGAAGGCCGCGCCAAGAGCGGGCCGGTGCTCCCCAAGGTGGTCTGCAAGCGGCCGATCGAGATCGAGGATGCCGCCGCCTACTTCGGTGCCGACGCGAAGACGCCGCCGCTCGAGGGCTTCATCTCGAAGTTCAACCGGCCGTTCCAAGGTGCCCTGGTGCGCAAGGAGAACGGCAAGCACGGGTTCGAGTTCCCCGAACGCCCGCCGCGTGAGGGTGGCCGGGGTCGTCGTGGTGCAAAGGCCCCAGCGGCCGAGGCCGATGCGGCGAAGAAGCCGGCGGCGAAGAAGCCGCGTGTGGCTGCGTCGGGCACGAAACGGAGCGCGCCGAAGAGCAAGGAAGTGCCGGAGGCCGAGGCGTGAGCGAGGCGCCGAGGATCGCCATCGTCGAACGCTACGGCGGCGTCGAGGGGGTGACGCGGTACGCGTCCGCCACGCCGGGACCCAAGGTGGTCCTCGTCGGCCTGACGCACGGAAACGAGCCCGTCGGACGCCTGGTCGCGGAGCGGTTCGCCTCGGTGGTGCAGGAGGAACTGGTCGCTGGCGAGGTCTTCGTTGTCCTCGCCAACCTCGAAGCCGCGCGCTTGGACCGGCGTCACACGCCGGATGGCGTCGACATGAACCGGCTCTGGCATCGCGCGAGCCTCGAACGTCTGTCCGCCGCCGATCCGGCGAGTCTCTGCTACGAGGAGCGCCGGGTCGCTGAGCTGGCGCCTGTGCTTCGAGCGTCGGACTACCTCCTCGACCTACACTCGACGTCGCGGCCGAGTCGTCCCCACCTCGTCTTCCGCGACGACCATGCGCACGCTGTGTTGGCCGTGCAGCTCGGGGTGCGGCTGATGGTGACCGGGTTGCACGAGGGCGCGATCCTCGGCGGCGGACTCACGCCCGACCTCGATCTGGACCCGGGGCAAGCGGGTCGCCGTGTCGGCTTCACGCTGGAAGCCGGTCAACACACCGATCCGGGCAACCTCAAGGCCGCTTGGGATGTGGCCACGCGGTTGCTCTCCGCGCTCGGGATGTGGGCGACGCGGCCGCCACCTGTCGCGCCCGAGTTCGAGGTCTACGAGGTGATCGAGCGCGTGCGTCAAGCGCCCGCAGGCGTGGAGCCTTGGGTGTTCCCCGAGCTGTTGGCGTCCGACGACCGCCGCGCGTCCCGGTCGGGCAGGCGGCTCGAGAGCTTCGAGCTGGTCGCCGCCGACGAGCCCGTGTTGGTCCGCGGCGACGAGGTGGTCCGGGCCGAGGCGCCCTTCACGATGCTGATGCCCGCGCCTACCGCGCCGCCGGGCGACGACCTGTACTACGTCTGTCAGCGACGCCACGCGGCGATGGTCGTGCGGCCGCCCACCGACGCCCAAGCCCGCATCGAGGCCGCGGCTGTCGAGCGGTTCACCGACCTGCTCCGCGATGACGCCGTGCAGCGCGGCGAACTTCAGGTCAGCTTCGACCGACGACGTACGCTCGACCTCTGCGCCGACGTGATCGGCCGGGTCACGCGGTTGCCCGTTGGACATCCCCACCGGAGGCTGACGGTGGTCGGCCGTGGTGATGACGACGCGAGCGAGGGCAACGTTCGCCACGCGCGACGGTACCATCAGGCCTTGGCGCGGGCGGCCGCCGCGGGCGTCCCGATGGACCGCATCCAGCTCATCCAAGGCGCGGGGGTCTCGTGGCTACGCCATCTTGCAGATCTGCCCGACAACGACGACTTCCGCCTGTTTCTGGCCGATGAACACCCGTGGACCGTCAGCCTCTTGCTGTGCGGTGATGTGCAGCGCGCGCTGCAGGACGGGGACTTCCACCATGTGCGGGTGGCGTTGGTCATCGAAGCGGGAACCGTCGAGGTGCGTGGAGAGGGCACGGTCGGGGGGGCTGGGCTCGAATCGCGTGTCGTCCGCGCCGGCGTCCTCGGCGCGCGGCCCGAGCTGGTGCGCTTCGCCACGGGCGTCGTCGCCGCCCTCCGCGTCGCTCACGATCGCGCCCTCGATGAAGGCCGCTTTCGGGCCATCGCGCAGGCCGGGATGCTCCGCCCTGATGGAAGTGTGGCGCTCCCGCCACGGGGGCCGCGTCGTGACGCGCTTCAGCGCGCGCTCCTGCTCGGGCTGGTCGACCCGTGGCGAACCCGTCTGCGTCCCCACCTGACGGACGCGCCCGCGCGTGCTGGTGGCGCCCTCGCACACCGCCTTCGGGCGCTGATGAGCTTGACGGGTGTGCCCGACGCCGAGGCCTTGGTGCGACTGGCGTTCGTCGAGGGAGAAGGGGGTTGGGTCGAGACACCGGCACAACTCGACGCCGACATCGACGTCCCGTCGTGGCTGGCGGT
>JBEIFN010000047.1:0-10587 GCA_040382435.1 Alphaproteobacteria bacterium | reverse complement strand
CGCGGTCGAGCACGTAGAGGTACTGCACGTGGCTCAGATCGTCGCCCGTCCGCTGAAGCTCGCGGATCGCCGCCCCACACGACGCCGTGTCCGGCATCGCGAAGTACGACGTCGACATCAGGCCGCCTGCCGTCTCGGGATCGTAGCCGAGCAGCTCCTCGACGGCCTCCTCCTCCTCCATCTCGGCGAGGATGCGCTCGCGGACGTCCTCGGGGAGCAGACCGACGACGTCGACGGCATCGTCGGGATCCATACGGTCGAGGAGGTCAGCGAACACCTCCTCGGTCATCTCGCGCGTGATCTCGACGACCGCATCCTCGGGAAGTAGCGCAAGGATTTCGGCTTTAAAATCCAGATCGTCCAGCATGTCGTAGAGACGACGCTGCTCCGCCCACGTCATGTGCGACATGACGGCGGCTACGTCTTCGGGGCGATACTGTCCGACGAGCTTCTTGAGCGCAGGCTCCGCTTCGCGCCGGACCAAGCGACGGAACAGCGCCTCGGTCCTGGCCGAGAGGAGCTTCTCTTCGCTCATGGCCCGCCCCCACCCGCCTCGAAACGGAGCGTCCGCGGCACACGAACCCGCCCGCGGGGCGCGATCGTGCGGCCCTCGAAGGTGACCTTGAGCGCCTCGATGTCGACCACGTCGATCTCGACGCTGCGGTTGCCTTCAAAAGCGGCGGCCTCGGAGCCGGCAAACTCGCGGTGTGCGACCTCGACCCCGTCGACGCGGATCACGAGTGGCGTGGTGAACTGCGCGACCACCTCGACCTGCACCGGCGCTGGCGGAGGCAGCGTGCGCCAACGCCACCCGCTCTCGTACAACCCGATCGCACAGGCGGCGAGCCCGAATGTCGCGTAGACGATGCGCCGGAAGCGTTGACGTACCGCTGGAAGGTCGTCGCCGCGGTACAGCGGTGCGTCGCCCTCTTCGTCCCAGGTGGGCACCGAGGTCTCAAACGTAGACGTACCCGACGCCCGACGCGCCGCCTCGGACAAGCGCGCCCCCGACGGCGCACGCACCTCCACATCCGCGAACAGCGACGAAGGCGCGAGGGCGTCTGTCGGCGGGGGCGTGGCCGTGCTCCCAGGGTGGTCCATCGCGTCGATGATCCAAGCCTCATACGCTTCGAGCCAGACCGCGGCGTGGGGTCCGGCGAGATCAGGATCACCGGACTCCAACGCCAACACCGCCTCGACGTTGATCCCCAAGGCGTCGGCGACCGCCGCTGCGGGCAGCCCGAGCGCCTCGCGCCGCACCCGAAGCGCAGGACCGGACATCGAAAAACGCGGCGTCATCCGACCTCCGTAAGCGCTTGCGGTTCAGACGGGCGGCGTCGGTGCGGTGTCTGACACGTCCGACGTACTGCCGTACCCCGCGATGCGCCGGGCGTCCTCCAGCCAACCCTTCGCGTTGGCCTGCGCCCAAGCCTTGCCGAGCTGGCCACACGCCGCCGAGATGTCCTGTCCGCGCGTCGTCCGGATCGAGCAATTGACGCCACGCGTGACGAGGTAGTGCTGAAACGCCTTGACCCGCTCGAAGGGTGGCGGCTGCAGGTCGCGATCGGGGTTTGGATTGTACGGGATCAAGTTGACCTTGGTCGGGATCCCGGCGAGCAGATCCATCAGCCGCTGCGCGTCGTCCTCGGTGTCATTGAAGCCGTCGAACATCACGTACTCGAACGTGATCCGCTTGCCCGAAGGCAGCGGGAAGCGACGGCACGCCTCGATCAACGCCTCAAGCGAGTGCTTCTTGGTGATCGGCATGATCGCGAGTCGCTGCGCCTCGTTCGACGCGTTGACGCTCACGGCGAGGTTGACGGGCAGCCGACGCGCGAGCTCCGCCATCTGCGGCACCAAACCCACGGTGCTGACGGTGACCTTGCGGTGGCTCAGGTTGAGCGCATGGTCATCGAGCGCGATGGTCAGGGCCTCGACGAGGTTGTCGAGGTTGTGAAGCGGCTCCCCCATCCCCATCAGGACGAGGTTCGTGATGCGGACGCCCGCAGGGAGCTGCCGACCGACCTGCAACGGCTGGCACGCGATCTCGGACGGCCGAAGATGGCGCTTGAGACCCAGATCGCCCGTCAGGCAGAACGCGCACGCCATGGCGCACCCGACCTGGCTGCTCATGCACAGCGTCAGCCGGTCGCCGTCGGGGATGAGCACCGACTCGACGGCATGACCATCTTCGAGCTTCCAGAGGTACTTCAGCGTCCCGTCGTCGGAGCGAAGGACGAGCTCAGGCTCGAGCGCGTAGACGTACGCCACCTGCTTGAGCTTCTCACGCGTCGCGCGCGCGACGGTCGTCATCTCGTCGATGGATCGCGCGCCGTCCTGCCACAAGCACTTGTACGCGCGGAGCGCGCGCGCCTCGCTATCGCCCAGATCGTCGACGAAGAAGCGGACAAACGCATCTCGCGTGAGCGACTTCAGGTCGACGCGACCCTGCGCATCGACGAAGCGCCCTCGATCATCGCGGCGGAGCGCGGCGTGCGCCGACCCGCCCGCCTCGGGACGGGCCGTGGCGCTCACTCAGTGCGCCCCTTCGCCACCCTCGGCGGGGGCGTGGTGCGCATCGGCCGGGGTCCAGAAGATGGGCAGGCCGGCGAACGCGTTCAGCGAGACGAGGAACACCCCGGCGAACGCCAAAACGATCGAGAACCCCCACAGCGCGCCCTCGATGCTCTGCTTCGGGTTGGGAATGATGACGCCGGACATGCGGACCTCCTCACGATGCTGCGGCGACTAACGCTTGGCGTGGCCGTTGTCGCCCCCGGGACGGCGCGCCTCGACCTCGATCTGCTCAGGATGTAACGCCGCCACGGGACGAACGACGAGCTGTACCCCAAGATCGGCTTCGACAGCCAGTAGATCGGCTTGGTGGTCGCCGTAGAGCGTCTCCGCGACCGAGGGCGCGCACCGCACGTGGATCTCGGAGGCGTCGCGATCGCGCGCCTTCTCGCGCCGAACCGCCCGCAGCAAGTCGAACGCCACCGTCGGCCGGCTCCGGATCACCCCGCTGCCCCGACAGGTCGGACACTCGTCGTGCAGGTACCGGTCGAGGCCCTCCTGCACCCGCTTTCGCGTCATCTCCACCAAGCCCAAGTCGGAGATCTTGAGCGCGTGCGTGCGGGCGCGGTCCTTCTTGAGCGCAGCTTCGAGCGCTTGAAAGACCCGCTCCCGGTTCGCCTCCTTCTCCATGTCGATGAAGTCGATGACGATGATGCCGCCCATGTTGCGGAGCCGGAGCTGCGTCGCGATCTCGTCGACGGCTTCGAGGTTGATCCGCAGCGTGGTCTCCTCCAACGAGGTCGACCCGACGAAGCGTCCGCTGTTGACGTCGATCGCCATCAGCGCCTCGGTCTGGTCGATCACGAGGTAGCCGCCTGACTTCAGGCCGACGCGCCGGCCGAGGCTGCGCTGCAGGCTGTCCTCGACGCCAAAGGTGTCGAACACGGGCTCAGCGCCGCGGTACAGATGGACCCGATCCGCCAGATCGGGCATCATCCCTTCCATAAACGCCTTGACTTGGCCATAGAGCTCGCGGTTGTCGACCACCATGCGCTCGACGTGCTCGTCGAACAGGTCGCGAACGGCGCGCAGGACCAGACCGCGCTCGGAGTGCAGCAGCGCCGGGGCCTTGGCCGAGCGCGCGGACGTCTGGATCCGTTCCCACGTCTTGCTCAGGTAGTCCATGTCGGCGCCCAGCGCGTCGGTCGACTTGCCCTCACACACGGTCCGCACGATGAAACCGGCGCCGGAGGCCCTGTTCCGGTCCACGAAGTCGCGCAAACGGCGGCGTTCCTTCTCGCGCTCGATGCGCCGACTGATCCCCACATGGTCGACCGTTGGCATGTGAACGAGGAACCGGCCCGGCAGCGCGATGTGCGTGGTGAGCCGCGCCCCCTTGGTGCCGATCGGATCCTTGGCGACCTGAACGATCAGCTCCTGCCCCTCGGTCAGCAGGTCTTGGATCGGCGGCAGGTTGGCGCGCGTCGTGGAACGGGGTGCCTCCGCGCCGTCGTCAGGCTCCTCGCCGCCTTCGTGCAGATGAAGCAGCTCGGGCAAGATGTCGCCCACGTACAGGAACGCCGCGCGGTCGAGGCCGATCTCGACGAACGCAGCCTGCATGCCCGGAAGCACGCGGACGACCTTGCCGAGGTAGACGTTACCGACGAGTCCGCGGTCGTCCCCACGGTCGATGTGGAGCTCGGCCAGGCGGCCGTCCTCCAACAACGCGACACGGGACTCGACGCCCGTCGCGTTGACGATGATCTCGGTTGCCACACCAAACTCCAGTGCCGCCCGAAACTCCGAAACCGACGACGACGCCCCGCGCAGCGGACGTCTGGGTCTCGCACGACAAGGGTTTGCGCATCGTCCGGCTCCGGCGGGTGGCGGAATCAAGAAAAGGGGGTTGCCCGGCCGAGCCGAGCCGCGGGTCGTGCGCGAACCGACGGTCACGCGTGCCCACGAAAAGGGAGGGGGCCGCTCCGACCCCAACATGGTGGTTGTGACACGCGCGCAACGTGCTGGCAAGCACCACGAACGGGCCGCGGCGCGCCCCCGGGCCCGCCGCCGTCGCCGAACCGGCAGCTGGCGGGACACCTTGACAACGCGCGCCCAGCGAGACAAAGAAGCGCGCCCAACAGGGTCCGCGGAGGTCACGGTGCGCTCACAGGGAGCGTTCCTGTGCCATCCGGGTTTGACAGAGGTCTCCCATGTCGCTTCAGGCTGCCGATAAGGCCAGCATCGTCGCCGCGTACGCCACCCACGAGGGCGATACCGGTTCTCCCGAGGTTCAGGTCGCGCTGCTCACGGCCCGCATCCGTTACCTCACCGACCACTTCAAGACCCATGCCAAGGACCACGCGTCCCGCCGCGGTCTGCTCAAGCTCGTCGGCCAACGCCGCCGCCTGCTCGCCTACCTCCAGCGCAACGACGCCGCCCGCTACAAGTCGCTCATCGAGCGTCTCGGCCTGCGCCACTGACGCATCCGAGGGCGGCGCGACTCCGGACGCGTCGCCCTCTCGACCCCTCGCAGGGTCCGACGCTCCCCCCGGGGAGTCGCTCCGCTGCTCGCCGAGGACACGGCGCCGCGAAGCTCGTCTTTCTCAATCTACCCGCTTGCCTGGATGCGCGTCCCACGCATCTTCTCCGGTCGGCACCAGGAGCCCCGCTCCCGATGCCGCTCGAAGAAGGTCCGTCAGGGCCGAGCGTGCGTCTCCGTGCAGCGCGGGAACCCGGGGCCAAGCCCCAAGGAGTTCTCCATGAGCCTCACGCTCGACCAGTACACCATCGTCACGCAGTCCGTCGAAGTCGGCGGCCGCACCATCACCTTCGAAACCGGCAAGCTCGCCAAGCAGACCAACGCCGTCGTCATCCGCTGCGGCGACACGCACCTGCTCTGCACCGCTGGCGTCGCCTCTTCGCCCGGCACGTTCGACTTCCTCCCCCTCACGGTCGACTACATGGACCGCACGGGCGCGTACGGCGCGATCCCCGGCGGATTCTTCAAGCGCGAAGGTCGTTCGTCCGAACGCGAGACGCTGATCAGCCGCCTGATCGACCGTCCGATCCGCCCGATGTTCCCGAAGGGCTTCCGCTACGAGATGCAGATCATCTGCACGCTCATGTCCTACGACCGCCAGCTCGACTCCGACGTGTTCGCCCTGTGCGGCGCCTCGGCCGCGCTCGCGATCTCGCCGGCGCCGTACACCGGCACCGTGGCCGGCGTCCGCGTCGTCCGCTCGGGCGGCACCTGGCACGTCAACCCCACCAAGGACGTCGTCGACGCCGCTGACGTCAGCTTCGTCATCGCCGGCACCGCCGAGGCGATCACGATGGTCGAGGGTGGCGCCGCGGAGTGCTCCGAGGCCGAGATCCTCGACGCGCTCGACCTCGCGCACGACAACATCAAGAAGATCGTCGCCGCGATCGACGCGTTCGCCGCCGCCGCGAACAAGGCCAAGATCGCGTTCGCCGAAGCCCCCGGGCCGTCGGCCGCCACCACCGAGGCCGTCACGGCCAAGGGCTGGGCCTCGCTGAAGAAGGCGATGGCGATCGCCGGCAAGCACGAGCGCAAGGACGCCCTCAAGGCCGCCCGCGACGCCGTCATCGCCGACCTCACCGCTTCGATGGACGACGAGGCCAAGGCCGCCTTCACGGCCGAGGCCAAGGAAGTCTGGGAGAAGCTCATCAAGAAGGCGATGCGCGCCCAGGTCCTCGACGACGGCCGTCGCCTCGACGGCCGCACGCCCGCCCAGATCCGTCCGATCTGGTGCGAGGTCGGCGTCGCCCCGCGCGCCCACGGCTCCGCGCTCTTCACCCGCGGCGAGACCCAGGGCTTCGTCACGGCGGCGCTCGGCACCGACGACGACGCGCAGCTGATGGACGTCCCCACCGGCAAGCACGACCGCCGCTGGCTGCTCACCTACAACTTCCCGCCGTTCTGCACCGGCGAGGTCCGCCGCCTCGGCCCGCCGAAGCGTCGTGAGGTCGGCCACGGCGCCCTCGCCCGCCGCGCCCTCGAAGCCGTGATGCCCACCAAGGACCAGTTCCCGTACGTCGTGCGCTGCACGAGCGAGATCCTCGAGTCGAACGGCTCGTCGTCGATGGCGACGGTCTGCGGCTCGACGCTCGCCATGCTCGACGCGGGCGTTCCGCTCAAGGCACCGGTCGCGGGCATCGCGATGGGCTTGATCAAGGAAGGCGACCGCTTCGCCGTCATCTCCGACATCCTCGGCGACGAGGACGCGCTGGGCGACATGGACTTCAAGGTCACGGGCACGACGAACGGTGTCACGGCGTTCCAGATGGACACCAAGATCTCCGGCGTCTCCCGCCAGATCATGGCCGCCGCCCTCGAGCAGGCACGCCAAGGCCGCGTCCACATCCTCGGTGAGATGGCCAAGACGATGTCGGGCCCGCGCACCGACCTGTCGCCGTGGGCGCCTCGGATCACCACGATCCACATCAAGGCCGACAAGATCCGCGAGCTGATCGGCCCCGGTGGCAAGACCATCCGCGGCATCCAGGAGGCGTGCGGGGTCAAGGTCAGCGTCGACGATTCGGGCAAGGTCGACATCGCTTCCGCCGATGGCAACGCCACGGAGAAGGCGATGACGATGATCCGCGAGCTGATGCAAGAGGCCGAGATCGGCGCGCTCTACCTCGGCACCGTCCGTCGCATCGTTGACTTCGGCGCGTTCGTCGAGATCTTCCCCGGCACCGACGGACTGATCCACATCTCGCACCTCGCCCATGAGCGCGTCGAGAACGTCAGCGATGTCCTCAAGGAAGGCGACGAGGTGCTCGTCCGCGTGATCGACGTCGATCGCTCGGGCAAGATCCGCCTGTCTCGCAAGGAAGCCCTCGACGCCAGCGTCTGAGTGACGCTCGGGATGGGGGGAGAGATGATCGCGGTCCCGATCGCGGTGCTGCCTCACGGAGAAGGCCTCGAGCTGCCGGCGTACCAAACGCCCGGCAGCGCGGGGTGTGACCTGCGAGCGGCCGTCCCAGCTCCCCTCACCCTCGCCCCAGGCGCGCGCGCGCTGATCCCGACGGGGATCGCCCTCGCGCTCCCCCCGGGCCACGAAGCCCAAGTCCGTCCTCGCTCGGGCCTCGCGGTCAAGCACGGCATCACCGTGCTGAACGCGCCCGGAACGATCGACGCCGACTACCGGGGTGAGATCCTCGTCCCGTTGATCAACCACGGTGACGCGCCGTTCGTCATCGCACGCGGCGAGCGCATCGCGCAGCTCGTCATCGCCCCTGTCCTCCAGGCTCGCTGGACGGACGAACCGCTCGACCCCACCGCCCGGGGCAACCAGGGCTTCGGGTCGACCGGCCGCTGAACCGCACGGAGACTTCATGTTCGACGCGTTGAGCCGTGGCTTTGAGAACGCCCTGTTCGCCCTTCGCGGTCAGGCGCGCCTTACCGAAGACAACCTCGCGCCGGCGCTCGCCGAGGTGCGGCGCTCGTTGCTCGAAGCCGACGTCGGCGTGGACGTGGTCCGTTCGTTCCTCGATCGCGTCAAGACGAAGGCCCTCGGCGAGGTCGTCAAGCTCAAGGACCCCACCGGCCGGCTCGGCAAGGTGCGTCCGCAGGACCACTTCGTCTTCTCATGCTACGAAGAGATGGTCGCTTTGATGAAAAGCGACGATCAAGGCCTCACCCTCACCGGTTCCCCGTCCGTCGTGCTGATGGTGGGTCTGCAAGGCTCGGGCAAGACCACGACGTCGGGCAAGCTCGCCAAGATGCTGACCAAGCAAGGCAAGCGCGTGATGCTGGTCGCCGCCGACATCTACCGCCCTGCCGCGGTCGACCAACTGCTCGTCCTCGGGCGACGGATCAACGTCCCCGTTTTTACGATCCGCGGCATGGCCCCTGTGGAGTTGGCGCGAGCTGCGGTCAGTCAGGCCAAGGCCACCAAGCGCGACGTCGTGATCATCGACACCGCCGGTCGCCTCGCGATCGACGAGGCGTTGATGGCCGAGCTCGACGGCATCAAGGCCGCCGTCAACCCCCAAGAGGTGCTGTTCGTCGCCGACAGCATGATCGGCCAAGACGCGGTGACCACGGCGTCCACGTTCCATGAGCGGCTGTCGTTCACCGGCTTCATCCTGACCAAGCTCGATGGTGACGCCCGCGGTGGTGCGGCGCTCTCGATCCGCGAGGTCACCGGAAAGCCCGTCAAGTTCCTCACCAAGGGAGAAGACCTCGACGCGATCGAAGCCTTCCGCCCCGAGGGGCTCGCCCAGCAGATCCTCGGCTTTGGCGACGTCGTCGGCTTGATGCAGCGATTCGAGGCGAACGTCGACGAGAAGACCGCCGAGGACAAGGCCAAGAAGCTTCTCGAAGGCACGTTCTCCTACGACGACTTCGTCGACCAGCTCAACATGATCCGCAAGATGGGCTCGCTCCGCGACCTGCTGTCTTCGCTGCCGTTCATGAACAAGGCGCTGCGGGACGTGCCGCCCGAGGCGATCGACGACCGTGAGATGGACCGTACGCTCGCGATCATCCAGTCGATGACCAAGGAGGAGCGCCGCATCCCTGACGTCCTCAACCCGTCGAGGATACGGCGCATCGCGAAGGGGTCTGGGCGCACCGTCGAGGACGTCGAGTCGCTGCACACGCGCTTCCTCGAAGCCCGCAAGATGATGAAGGACCTCGGCAAGATGATGGGCGGCGGCATGCCCGCGATGCCCGGCTTCCGGTCCCCTCCTGGCGGCGGCTTCCCTGGCATGGGCGGCGGCTTCCCGGGCATGGGCGGCGGGTTCCCTGGCATGGGCGGCAGCGCCCCCACCGGCGGCAAGCCCGCAGGCCCGGCGCTCAGCGCCGAAGAGAAGATCGCTGCCCGAAAGGCGGCGCAGCAAGCGCGCAAGGACCGGGGGCGCGGACGCTGATCACGCGCCTTCGAAGTGCGTCCGCAGCCGCGTGAAGCGCTCCTTCCAAACGTCGAGCAGCACGGCCGCGGCCGCCTCGTCCTCGAGGACGCCAGCCCCAGACTGGACGACGTGGATCTTCGTGTCGTTGTCGGCGCGCCCAATCTGAAACAGCGTGCTGGTGCCGCGCGTGATCGACGCCCCGTCCCAACGAACCTCGAACACGGCCGTCGGGCGCGCCTGCAGGACGGTCCCCACCTCTTCTTGGCGCGCCTCGCCGTGCCCATGGACCAGCACCACCCTCCCGCCGACCCGCGCGTCGATGCGCACCTCGTCGGCCCACCAATGGGCCGCACCTTCGGAGGTGGTGACAGCGTTCCAGATCGCGCGAGGGTTGGCGTCGATCAGGATTTGGTGGCGGAGGGTGGGCATACGGCTCCCGGGCGTCGCCTGCGGCTAACGCCTTCTCCGCCTCCGCGCCCTCACGCGACGCGCCGCGCGATCAACCGCCACGCGCCCCATGCGTGCGTGATCAGCGCGCTCGCCTCGGGGTCCAGATGCGCGGAGGCGACGTCGACCAACGTCCATGCCGCGCAGGCAAACGCAGCGGGCGGCGCGTAGGTCAGCGCGGCGGCCGACGCACGCACCCCACAGGCATCGCAGCGTACTTCCGGCACCCCGAGTCCGCGCCCCAGCGCCATCGATCGGCCAAGCGCCCGCGCCGCCGGTGCGTCACAAGCCCCGCACTGTACGCGAAAGCCGCCGAGACCGTTGGCGTACAGCCTAGGCTTTTGACTGACCTCACCACGAACCGCCGCAAACGGCCCAACACCGAGTCGGTTGGCGTGAGGTCCCGGCGCGGTCCCCGTCCACCACCCCTGGGCCTCGCCGAGCGCGGCCAACGGCGCGATGTCCCGCTGTTCCTCGGGTTCGACAGGGACCAGAAGCAGATCCAGGCGATGCGACGCCAGCGGCACGTCGTCCTCCGTCACCCCCCTGTGCAAGCGGGACCCCGAGGGTGTACACGGCTCCTAAGGACATCGCACGATGGACGCGAGCCGAGAACCAGCGCTGTGGGCCGTTCCCACGCCGGCCGCAGCCGACCGCCAGCGGCAAGCCGGCGCATTGCTCGCTTCCGTCGCACTCCACGCCCTGTTGCTATGGACCGACACGCGCGTCGCGTTCACGACATCG
>JBEIFN010000046.1:0-10594 GCA_040382435.1 Alphaproteobacteria bacterium | reverse complement strand
GCGCGGACGCAAGACGAGCGCGCCGGTCGCGTGGAACAAGCGGCTCGCGTCGTCGCGTTCGAGGCGTCGCCACCCGTCGATCGCCTCGAGCGCGAGGGCACCGTAGCGCGCGGTGTTCGCGCCGTAGGCCGCGCGGAGGACCTTGCTCGCGTCGTAGGACGACGCCCCTTCGCTCGGCGCGTCTGCTGCGTCGCAGATCTCGACGCGTACACCCCTGCGGGCGAGGGCGTCGGCCGATGCCGCACCGAACACGCCGCCGCCGATGACGCGCACGCGCATCGCCGTCTCCCAGGGGCAAAAACCAATGCGGCGACGCGCCCGAAGAACGCGCCGCCGCCGTGTTGTGGATGCACCCAAGAGGAGTCGAACCCCTAACCTTCGGATCCGTAGTCCGACGCTCTATCCAATTGAGCTATGGGTGCGGTTGCCCTCGGTCTGCCGGAGCGGACCGCCGCGCGCGAGGCGAGGTGGGCGGGGGGCCTCCCGAGGGAGGCAAAGAGCAGCGAGGCGCTGGCCGACAGCGTTCTCGCGGAAGTGGTGCACCCAAGAGGAGTCGAACCCCTAACCTTCGGATCCGTAGTCCGACGCTCTATCCAATTGAGCTATGGGTGCGCATAGATGGCGGAGACAGAGGGATTTGAACCCTCGGTGCCCTTTTGAGGCACACACGATTAGCAATCGTGCACCTTCGGCCACTCGGTCATGTCTCCAAGCGGTGCTGTAAAGAGCGGAGGCGGAGGGATTCGAACCCCCGGCTCTCTCTCGAGAGCGCCGGTTTTCAAAACCGGAGCCTTCGACCACTCGGCCACGCCTCCGTGGTCAAACGCCCCCGGCCTTTATCCTGTCGTCGCTGGGCGTCAAGCGTTCCGAGCGGGGTCGCGCTGACACGTGGACGTCACGGAACCTCTGCGCGTCCGTCGGACGGTGGTCGCGGGCCTGTCGCACCTCGCGTCCAAACTCAGAACGTGGGAGGTGAGATGCGAGGCGTGCTCCTCGATCTCGATGGCGTGCTCGACCCAGATGGGCGCTGGTTCGAGGCGGCCATCGCGTGGGGACGGGATCACCTGTTGGCTTGGTGGGACGTCGCGGGCGGTGACCCGTCCGCGCGCCTTGGGGTCGCCGACCTGCAGCGCGCGCTGCGGCGGACGGATGGCGAGCCGGTCGCCGTCCTCAAGCAGGCGGCGCGTCGCCTCGCCGAGCCGTGGGCACCGGGCGCGCTGGTCGCCGTCGCGGGGGCGGCAGCGGTGTTGGGGTTGGAGCGCAGCGCCCTGGCGCTTCCCAGCGCGGCGGCGGTTCGACCGGCGTTGACAGCGTGGCGAGCGGAGCGTCGGCGCGTCGCCGTCCTGACGCGGTGGCCGGCGGCCCTCGCGACGTCCGCCCTGCGCCTGCAGGAGGCGAGGCTCGACGACGCGGTCCATGCCTGGCTCGATCCTAGCGCCGGACACCCGGCGGAGGCCGCGACTTTTCGCGCGGCGCGTCGGCATCCTGCGCTCCGCGGCGTGACGCTGGTGTTCGCGTCGACCTCGCCGCAGGCCCTCGACGCAGCGCGCCGTGGCGGGCTGGAGGTGTGGCCGTTGGAGGCGCAAGACCCTGGCGCCTCCTTGGCGGCGGGCCTGCCGCCCCTCAGCTGAGCGGCAGTGGCTCGGTCCCATCGACGGGGAACGCGCTGACGTCGACGCCGGCTGCGTCGAGCAACAGCCTGTGGGCGTCGGCGTAGGTGCGGCCCGTCACGTCGAGGTGTTGGCCACCGGCGACGCGTCCACCGCCGTGTCCCGCGAGCAGGGCGGGCATGTCGTCGTGGTTGTGGCGGTCGCCGTCGCTGATCTCGGAGCCGAGGAAGACGAGGGTCTGGTCGAGCAGGTCGCCGGTCGGTGTCGGGTCGGCTTGCAGGGCGCGCAGGAAATAGGCGAACCGCTCCATCTCCCACGTGCCGATGCGGATGAGCGCTTCGTGGTTGTCGGGGTTGCCTTGGTGGTGGCTGTATCCGTGATGCGCGCCGGGCGCGCCGAGGTCGGGGTACGAGGCGAGGCTCAGGCCGTCGGCGAGCATGAACGTCACGACCCGCGTGAGGTCGCAGCGCAGCGCCACCGCCGTCAGGTCGCTCATCGCGTCGATGCGGGCCGTCCGCGCGAGGCCCGTCCCCGGTCGGATCGGCGGCTCGCACGCCGTGGTCGAGGGGTCTTCGAGACGGAGCTCGAGCGCGCGGACGGCGGTGAGGTAGGCGTCCAGCCGGTGGCGGTCCGACGGGGAGAGGCGCGACTGCAACGCCGCCGCGTCGGCGGTGACGTCATCGAGGACGCTCATGCGCCAGCGGAGTCGCTGCGCCCGCTCCGCTTCGGTCGCGGCGACGTCGAAGCCGGCGAACAGCCGGTCGAACACGGCGCGCGGATCGGTGAGCTTGGGGAGGGGCGTCGTCGCGTTCGCCCACGAGACGTTGTGGCTGTACGCGCACGCGTAGCCGGAGTCGCATTGGCCTGCCGAGACGGAGGCTTCGTAGCCGAGCTGGAGCGAGGGGAACGCCGTGCGCCCGAGCAGGGCCCGCGCGGCGGCTTGGTCCGCCGACTCCCCGAGCGCGACGCCCTCGTGTTGGGGGGTGACGCAGGTGAGGAACGCGGCGGTGCCGCGCGCGTGGTCGCCGGCCCGGTCGTCGATTCCGGCGAGGTTGGTCAGACCGCTGAGCACGTGCAGGTGTGGCTCCAGACCGCTCAGCGGCGCGAGCATGCGCGGGAGCGTGTAGCCTTCGCCGTAGGTTTCGGGACGAAACGCCGGCATGTGGACGCCGTTGGGGATGAACCACCACACGGCGCGGACGGGCTGGGTGTCGTCGGCCAAGGCGCCGCGTGCGCCGAGGATCGAGGGCAGGAAGGGCAGGGTGATCGCCGCACCGGCGCCGCCGAGGAAGGCGCGTCGGCTCCAGCTCGCGGGACCGTCGAGCTGGGGGTCGTGCGAAGGCCGGCCACGCACGCGCCATTGTTGCCAGCTCATGGGACCTCCTCGGCGCGCGCCGCGCGGAAGGCCTCGGACGTCGTCGTGGCGACCAACAAGTCGACGAAGCTCCCCCCGAGCGCGGTGTAGGTCTCGACGGTGCGGTCGAGCGTCGGCCCGTCCGCGGCCTCGGCGTCGCGTCCGTGGGCGTAGACGAACATGCGTTCGGCGGCGCAAGCGGCGAGGCGCGGGTCGTCAGCGAGGTGCGCTTGGAGCGCGGTCAGGCCGTCGAACGCGGTGCCGTCCGGGAGGACACCGGTCGCGTCGATCGGGAGGCCGGCGTCTTCGGTGCGCACACGCCCCACGGGGTCAAAGCCCTCGAACGCGAAGCCGACGGGGTCGATGCGGTCGTGGCACGCGGCGCACGCGGGGTTCGCGCGGTGGGCTTCGAGCCGGTCGCGCACGGTGGCGGCCGACGCGCTCGGCTCGGGGAACCCCTCGACGTTCGGCGGCGGCGGCGGCGGCTCGTCACACAGCAGGTTCGTGAGGACCCAGACGCCGCGTTTGACGGGGCTGGTGCGCGTGGGGGGCGACAGCGCCGTCAGCAAGCCGCCCTGCGCGAGCCAGCCGCCGCGGCCTGCGAGGGCGACGTTGACGTTGCGCGCGCCGGTGCCGCTAAAGCCGCTCTCCAGCCCGTACCAGTCGAGGAGGGGGTCGGTCACGCGGCTCCACTCCGACGTCAGCAGGTTGCGGAACGGCACCTCGTCGTCGAGGAGTGAAGCGAAGTTGGCCCGCATCTCCTCGGCGAACGCGTCGCGGATCTCGATCGTGAACGTGGGGAACAGCGTCGGGTCGGGGGCGGCGTTGCCGACCATGCGGATCCCGAGCCATTGACCCGCGAAGTCGTCGATCAGCGCGACGGCTTTGGGGTCGTCGGCCATGCGCCGCGTGTGGGCCTCGAGGACGACGGGGTCGAGGAGCGAGCCGTCAGCGGCGGCTGCGGACAGCGCCGCGTCGGGGACCGAACCCCACAGGAAGATCGCGAGGCGCTGCGCGAGGGTCCAGGCGTCCACGGGCGCGGACGTCGCGCTGGGCGGCGGCTCGACGAGGAACAGGAACGACGGGCTGGTCCAGATGCGCTTGAGCACGATCTGCGTCGCGTCGGCGGCGGTCCCACCCTCCGAACGCACCGCGTCCCATCGCGCCATCAAAGCGGCGGCTTCCTCGGAGGCGAGCGGGCGGCGCCATGAGCGTGTCGCGAGGCCGGTCACGACGCGTTCGGCGCACGCGCGTGCGTCCGCGTCGGAGACGCCGATCAACGTGCACGGGAGGGCCTCGGCGCGCTCGGGCGGGATCGGCGCGGGTGCGTCGATCGGCCCCTCCAACGTCACTCGGTCGAGCCAGACGTTGCGATCGATGCCCGCATCGGGGATCCAGGCGTCGTTGATGAACCGCAGGGCGAGCGTCGCGCCGGGGGCGAGGTCAAGCTCGGTGGCGGGGGAGGACTCCGCGCCTTCGAGCGCGATCGTTTCGATCTCGACGCCGTCGATCTCGAGGACGAGCAGGGCGGGCCCTGCGTCGCCGGGGGTGGTGCGCGCGTCGAGACGCAACGCGTAGCGGCCCGCGGCCAGGAGCGGGGGCGTCCAGGACGCCGCGCCGT
Source organism: Alphaproteobacteria bacterium (assembly GCA_040382435.1). GTDB lineage: Bacteria > Myxococcota_A > UBA796 > UBA796 > JBEIFN01. The sequence goes on along the minus strand of JBEIFN010000046.1, from coordinate 6,009 downwards.
TGCCGTAGAACGCAAACGCGGCGCCGTTGGCGGTGTTCGGCCCGTCGCTCGTCGACGACCACGACGCGCCGTCGACCGCCGTGACGGTCACGGGGATGCGGCCGGCGTCGATCAAGTCGCGTGCGACAGCGCCCGCGGCGGCCTCTGCAAGCTCGAAGAACAGCGGGCTGAAGCCGAGGGCCTCGGCGTGGTTGTCGAACCCGCTCGCGGCGTCGTCGGGCGGAAAGTCGAGGCCAGGGCGCAGCGTGGTCGCGGTGAGATCGCGGAACATCCGGTCCAGCTCGGCGCGGTTGACGCGGCGCAGCGGTCGGTGTCCCGGGTCGAAGACGGGCGGGTTGTTCGACCCCGGTTCCTCGACGCCGCACGCCGCGAGGGCAGCGATCACCAAGGCGTGCTGGAGGAACCGACGCATGACGTCTCCGAGCGGTGAGCCTAGCACACCTTGGCCGTCGCGCGGGGCGTTCGGGCTTGGGCCGGCGTCACGGGGTGTCCCAAAACGCGCCTTCGAGCTGCCCATGGTGGGTCGCGGTGTCGTAGGCGACTTGATCGATGTTCATCGCGGCGAACACGGTCTGCACCGCGTCGTTCGCGGCCGTCCCCGCGGCCGCGCACGTGGACTGGGCAGGGAGCTGCACCACGGCCGCCCGCGCCTCGTCGATCGCCGCGTGGACGCGGTCGACGTGGTGCTGTTCGTGTCCCCACAGCGCCACGAGGTACGCCGTCCATCGGTTTTCGAGCTTGGGGTCGGTGCGATGCCAGGTTCGAAGCGAAGGCGTCGTGACGGTGACGGTCCCCGAGAACGCGAGGCCGACGATCCGACAGCCCTCGGCGGAAGTCTCGAACGTGTGACGCCACCTCAACGACCAGGTGGTGCCTCCGTCGAAACGTTCACCGGTGGCGTCCCGCCAAGTACTGCGCTGGTTGAGCGCGCGGCGGACGGACTCGGGCTGGCGGCCGCGCACGGTGTACGTCTCGTGCATGTCGGCGACGCCGGGCGTGGCGACCGCGCCGCGGGCGGGGAGCGGGGGGTCGAGGTGGTGGACCGCACAGCCAGCGTGCGACGCGCACAGCACGAGGCCGAGCGCGTGCATGACCCACGGAGCCGCCACGGCACCGGCGTCGGCGGGCTGCGTCCCGGCGGATCCGGTGTCGACGTCGCGCTGTGTCGAACGCTGGCACAAGCTCATGCCGCCTGTGGTAGCATGGCCCCTTGAGTTCACCACGGAGGAGTCGGTATGCGCTCCGCAATCTCCCTCGCGCTCGCGCTCTCGGCGTGTGGCACCCCCGAGCCCGACGGCTCCCAGGTCCCGTTCACGCCGCACGCGGCCGTGCTGCGTCGTGTCACGCAGTCTCAGTTCGACCACGCGATCCGCGACCTGTTCGGTGAGGACTTCTACGTCCCGGGCAACCTCGAACCGGACTTGCGCCTGAACAACCTCGTGAGCCTCGGGTCGACGGTGGCCGCGCTCTCGCCGCGCGGCGTCGAGCGGATCGAGGATGCGTCCTACGACATCGCGGCGCAGGCCGTCGACGCGGACCATCGCGGGGCGTGGGTCCCTTGCACCCCGGCTGGCGTTCGCGACGACGCCTGCGCGGAGGACGCGCTCGGCCCGTTGGCGCGTCGGGCGTGGCGCCGCACCCTGACCGACGCCGATCGCGCCGCGGTCGTCGCGATCGCCGGGGATGCAGCCGAGACGCTCGGCGATTTTTACGAGGGATTGGCGTTCGGTGTCGCGGCGGTGGTGCAGTCGCCGTACTTCTTAATGCGCGACGAGCTCGGCGACGCGTCGGGGGCCCTGACGGGCGAGGAGCTCGCGTCGCGGATGGCGTGGCTGATGTGGGACGGCCTGCCGGACGACGCCCTGCTCGACGCGGCAGCGAGCGGCGCGCTCGCGACCGACGACGGACTCGACGCGGAGGTGACGCGTATGCTCGCCGATCCCCGGGCCAGCCGCGGACTCCGGGCGTGGGTGGCGGACCTGTTCCAGCTCGAACGCCTCGACTTGCTGCAGAAGGACATCACGATCTTCCCCCACATGAGCTCGGAGCTGCCCGGGTCGGCGAAGGAAGAGCTGTACCGCTCCTTCGAGCGCGTCGCGTTCACGCCCGAGACGGACGTCCGCGACCTTTTCACCAGCCGGGTGACCGAGGTCGACCGCAACCTCGCAGCGCTCTACGACGTGCGCGCCCCGAGCCTCGATGGCTTCGGCGTCGTCGAGCTGCCCGAGTCGGCGCGACGCGTCGGCATCTTCGGCCAAGCGGCGTTCCTCGCGCTGCAGGCGCACCCCACCAGCACGTCGGCGACCCTGCGCGGAAAGTTCATCCGTGAGGCGATGCTCTGCACCGACATCCCCGATCCGCCCGCCGGGGTGAACACGGCGATCCCCGAGGCGACCGACGACGCCCCGACGCGGCGTGAGCGCGTCAACCAGCACCTCGAAGACCCGTCGTGCTCGTCGTGCCATCTCGCGTTCGACCCGATCGGCCTCGGCTTCGAGAACTTCGACGGTCTCGGCGGGTTCCGCACCACCGAGAACGGCGCGCAGATCGACGCGAGCGGCGATCTCGACGGTATGGCGTACACCGACTCGGTCGGCTTCGCCTCGGCGTTGCGCGACCATCCCGACCTTGTGCCGTGCTTGGTGCGTCAGGTCGTCCGCAACGCCGTCGGCTGGGACCCCGAGGTTGACCAGCGCGATGAGCTGGAGTGGATCGCCGCACGATTCGCCGAAAACGGTCATCAACTGCCCGATCTGTGGTCGCGTGTCGTTCGCAGCCGCACCTTCCGCTTCGCGGCCCCCCCTGAGGAGGAGACCCCATGATCCAGCGTCCTTCCTGGAGCCGTCGCGCCGTGTTGCGCGGCATGCTCGGCGGCGCCGCCGTCACGGTCGGCCTGCCCTTCCTCGAGCGTCAACTCAACAGCCGCGGTGATGCCTTCGCCGACGGCAGCCTGCTCCCGACGCGCTTTGGTCTGTGGATGTGGGGCAACGGCGGGCTCCCCGACCGGTGGGTCCCGGCGACCGAGGGGGCGGACTGGGAGCCGTCGCTGTTGTTGCAGGCGATGTGGCCGTACCGGAGCAAGCTCGCGGTGCTCACCGGGCTAGATGTTCGCGTGCCGAACACGATCCCGCACTTCTCGGGGGCGGCTGGCCTGCTCACCGGTCAGGCGCCGCTGGGCGTGGAGGGCGACAACACGTTCGCGTCGGCGACGATCGATCAGGTCATCGCGGCCGAGGTCGGTGGCGAGACGAGGTTTCGAAGCCTCGAAGTCGGCGTGCAGCCCGGCGTGGGCTCGCTCTCGTACAACGGCCCGAACAGCCCGAACCCGGCGGAGACGTCGCCGTATGCGCTGTTCGAGCGCCTCTTCGGCGACGGGTTCACCGCGCCCGGCGAGGAGGTCCGCATCGACCCGAAGCTGCGCCTCCGTCGCAGCGTCCTCGACGCGGTGGCGGCGCAGGCGACCGCGTTGCAGTCGCGGGTGGGGTCGGCCGACCGGCAGCGCCTCGATCAGCACCTCAGCGGCATCCGCGACCTCGAGGTTCGGCTCCAGCGCATGGAGGAGAACCCGCCGGACTTGGCGGCTTGCGTGCGCTTGGGCGCGCCGATCGAAGGCCTCGACGCGGCGCAGCTCGCGGAGCGGCACGACGTGCTCGCGGACCTGCTCGCGATGAGCGTCGCGTGCGACCAAACCCGAATTTTCTCGATGTTCTTCCACGGCGCGGTCAGCAACTGGCTGTTCCCGGGGTCGACGGCAGGTCACCACCAGCTCACGCACGACGAGCTGGGGACGCAGCCGGAGGTCGAGGCGATCACGCTGCAGATCATGGACGTCATGGCGAGCTTCATCGGCAAGCTCGACGCGATCCCCGAGGGGGACGGCACGCTCCTCGACCACTGCGCCGTTTTGTGCGCTTCGGAGATTTCGCTGGGTCGTACGCATGCGATCGACAACATGCCGTTGATCGTCGCAGGTTCGGCGAACGGCGCGCTCCGCGTCGGCGAGCACATCCGCAGCGCGGCGCCGGGCAACGCGTCCGAGGTGATGCTGACCCTCATCCGCGCCATGGGCATCAACAAGGCCGATTGGGGCGCGGGTGACTCCCTCGCCACGCGCGGCTACAGCCCGCTGGAGGCGTGATGCGCTCGTTCGTAGGGTTCGCGGCTTGCTTGGCCTGGGCGGGTTGCACTGCAGGGGCGTCCGACGAGGACGTCGCGCCAGAGTCCGAGGTCGTCGTCCTGAGCACGTTGGCGTTCTCGTCGGTGGAGGACGGCGTCACCATCGGGTTCGACCTCGATGGTTCCGCGTCCGGGGCTTCGGGGGACGTCGGGTGCGGGCAGACGGACATGGTCGACCCGAACGGCGTCGAGGGCATCGACAACGCGCTTGGAAACTTTCTTCCCGTGCTGGATCTCGTCGGCGGATCGGCGGTGCGCGACCTCGTGCAGGCCGCGGTCACCGGGGGTGAGCTGTTGATCCTGGCGGAGCGCGTCGTAGACGAGAGCTGCCCGAGCGGCGAGGCGGTGGCGATCAAGCGGGCGACCGGCTTGCCGCTGTTGTCGGCGAGCGGCTTGATCCTCGACGGCCAGACGTTCGAGCTGATGGACGGCGCCGAGGTCTCCTCGGGATGTGCCACCGTCGACGCGAACGGCGTGGTCGAGGCTGCCGTCGGGACCGTCCCCATCGCGCTCAACGTCTTCGATGAGTTCATCTCGCTGCAGATGTACAACGTCCGCATTCGGCTGGTGCCCGGCGAGAACGGGACGTATACGGGCTTCTTCGGAGGCGGTGTCGAGACCGGCGAGCTGCAGGCCAACGTCGCCACCTTCGACGGCATCAACGCGTCGATCCACGATCTCGTCGACAACGCGCTCGCGACCTTTGCGGACCTCGACGGCGTCGCGGCGTGCTCGCAGGTCTCGGGTGCCCTGCTGTTCAGCGCGGTCCCGGCGTGGATCTACGACCCTGCGTCAGACGGTGTCGGGCCAAGCGCGTCCCCACCATGACGGAAACCCGGGTGGGGGTACCGGATCGGGCGCCCCGCCGAGCGCGGTGATCGCGTCGTCGGCGAGGGGCCGCAGCCGCGCGAGGGCCGCGTCGTAGCGGGCCTCGAAGGTCGCAGGCATCGCTTCGGTGTGCTGCATCCACGTCCTCCAGCGCTCCGACTCCTCGAAGAAGCGGTGCGTGGCGTCGAGGGCTTCGGGAGACAGGGACGCGAGGTCGGCAAGGCGCCACTGCGACCATCCGGTCGTCAGCGCGTCGCAGAGGTCCGTGGACGATCCGAACGCGGTCCACCGGTACAGATGGACCGCGCGATCCGCTTCCAACGCTTCGATCACGTCGGCCACCGCCCGCGCCACCCCTTGCGGGAAGGTGCGCCGCGGCGGTTGCGGGAGACGCATCAGGGGGTGCCGATCGGCTTGGCCTCGCGCTGCGTCGGCAGGCCGCACGGCCGGATGTGGCGGTAGGCGATCGTCTGGTCGACTTCGATGCGCTCGCGACCCTTGACGAGGTCGAGTCGGACGACTTCGCCGTTGGGGAAGGGCTGGCCGTCGACGAGGCGGCCGTACAGTTCGATGTGCGCGCGGTCGATGCGGACCCCAGCGGCCTCTTCGTAGGAGAACGGACCCTTGATCGTCGCCACGACCCAGTCGGCGGCGTGGCCGGCGTTGGGGAAGCGGGCTGCGACGGGCGTGGTGGCGGCGGCTCGACCGTCGCCGAAGGCCTGGACCATCCGCAGCACGGCAGCGTCACGTGTGTCGTCCCACGCCACATCGTCGGCGACGGCCTTGCCGCGAAGATCGGCGCTGATCGCGGCGACGATGTCGTCGGTCGCGCCGGGGAGGGACGCGGCCTCGCCCTGCCAGGTACCGAGCAGCGGCTGGAAGCGGCGCTCGCCGTGCGCGTAGACGGTGGTGGCGTCGTTGCGGATCCCCGTCTCGGTGTCGCCGAGCGACCACGTCTCGACGTCCTTCCAGACGCCGTCGACGAGCTTGCCGACGAAGCGGTGG
>JBEIFN010000045.1:0-10735 GCA_040382435.1 Alphaproteobacteria bacterium | reverse complement strand
GCTACGGGCAGATGTTCTTGGATGCGCTGCCCGAGGGTGTGACGGCGCGCGGAGAGGGGTGAAGCAGTAAATCCGTACCCGGTTACGTATGCACCAATTACTCGCGCTCGCCGATGCCTCCGTCGAGCGCGTGAAGTAATTGGTGCATACTTAACCGGGTACGGATTTGCCGAGGATCACGACCGTCCGCCGCACGCCGTCAAACTCGCACGCGTCCGGCATCGCTCCCCAGTCGATGAAGCCGCGCGAGCGGAACAGCCCGAGGCTTGCCGCGTTGTGGTCGAGGCACAGCGCCACGATGCGGTCAAGCCGGCATTCCGCGGTGCGCGCGAGCAGGGCATCGAGCAGTGAGCTGCCGATGCCGCGGCCGCCGAGCTCGGGGCGAACGTAGATGCTCACCTCCGCGGTCGGTGCATACGCCGGGCGCGCCTTGAAGTCGGTGAACGCGCCCCAGCCGACCACGGCGCCGTCGTCGAGCAACCCCGCGACCGCATCGTTCAGGTCGGATGTGCAGAGGCGGCGCCCGGTGAGCTGCGCGGAGGCGAGCGCGCGGTCGACGTCGTCCGAGGTGAAGGCGGGACCGAGGTAGCTCCCCATGAGCCCGTCGCCGTCGCTCGGGACGCGCGCGCCGTCATGGACGTGGTGCCACGCGACCAAGGCGGCGCCGAGCGCGCCCCCGGCGTCCCCAGCGGCAGGTTGCACGAAGACGTTCTCGAACAGCCGACTGCGGATCAGCTTGCCGTTCGCCACGCAGTTGAGCGCGACGCCGCCGGCGAGGACGAGGTTGCGGCTGCCGGTGATCGCGGCGGCGTGGCGCGCTTGCGCCAAGACGATCTGCTCCGTGACCGCTTGGATCGAGCGCGCGACGTCCATGTGGAAGGTCTCGAGCGGCGCGTCTTGCATGCGCGCGGCACGTCCGAACAGGTTCTCGAAGCGTGTGGAGATCGTGGAGTCGCCGGCGAGAAAGTCGAACGCGTCGAGGTGCAGGGCGTAGCTGCCGTCCTCGTGCACATCGATCAGGTGCGCGAGGATCAGGTCGACGAAGCGCGGCTGACCGTAGGGGGCCAGCCCCATCACCTTGTACTCGCCTTCATTGACGCGAAAGCCGAGAAACTGCGTGAAGGCGGAGTACAGCAGGCCGAGGCTGTGCGGGAAGCGGATGTCCTGGAGCAAGCGGACGCGGTTGCCGACGCCGTGGCCGATCGCGTTGGTCGTCCATTCGCCGACGCCGTCGAGCGTCAGCGTCGCCGCCTCTTCGAACGGAGACGGGAAGAAGGCGCTCGCAGCGTGCGATTCGTGGTGCGAGGCGTAGAGGAAGGGCACCTCGCGCCCGAGCTGTTGGGCGACGGTGGACTCGACCTGGAGCCGCTCGGTGAACCAGCGTGGCAGGCTGTCGACCCAGCGGCGCAAGCCCTGTGGGGCCGTTGCGGCGGTCGTCTCGAGGACGCGGTCGAGCTTGAGCAACGGCTTTTCGTAGAACGCGACGGCGTCGACGTCGCTGGGCGCGAGGCCCGCGGTGGCGAGGACGGCGTCGATCGCGTGCCGAGGGTAGGCCGCGTCGTGCTTGATGCGCGTGAACCGTTCCTCTTGCGCGGCGGCGACGACGCGCCCGTCGACCACCAATGCGGCGGCGGCGTCGTGGTAGAAGCAGCTGATTCCCAAGATGCGCATGGAGCCGCCATAGCGTGCCGTCGGCGTCGTCGTCAGCGTCAAAAACGAACAACCCCACGGGAGACCGTGGGGTTGAGCGAGGATCCAAACAGGATCACTTCTTCTTGCGGCCGCCTTGGCGCGCCTTGAAGCGCGGGTCGGTCTTGTTGATGACGTAGACGCGACCACGGCGACGGACGATCTGGCAGTCCTTGTGGCGCTTCTTGAGGGTGCGCAGCGAGTTGGTGACCTTCATGACAGACTCCGTCCGTGTGTCCAGCCGCGTTTAATGGGTTGAGGCGGCGGCGTCAAGGCGTCCTTCGCATTGCAGGATATGCGGATCGGCGGGGGAGAGCGATGCGCACGGTGCTGGTGGTCGCCGGATCCGACTCGGGCGGTGGGGCCGGGATCCAAGCCGACCTTGTGTGCCTCCGCGACCATGGTGTGCACGGAGCGACCGCGATCACCGCCGTGACGGCGCAGCACACGCGCGGCGTCGTGCGGGTGGACGCGCTGGAGCCCGACGTCGTCGTCGCCCAGATCGACGCGGTACTCGACGACCTCGAGGTCGCAGCCGTCAAGGTCGGCATGCTCGCGACGGCGCCGATCGCGCGGGCGGTTCATGGCGCGCTGCGCCGCCGGGCGCGCGGCGTTCCGTGGGTCGTCGACCCGGTAATGGTCTCGACGAGTGGACACCGGCTGCTCGATGAGGAGGCGATAATGGCGGTGCGCGCGCTCGTGGATGACGCCGACTGGTGTACCCCGAACTTGCCCGAGGCCGCCGTCCTTGCCGGGGCCTCGCAGGTCGAGGTGGAGGCTTGGGCGCGGCGTGTGCCCGGGAACGTGGTCGTTACGGGTGGCGATGCCGACGGCGCCGACGTCGTCGATCGCTGGTTCGGTGCAGGCGGCGCGTCGCGCGCCTGGGTGCATCCCCGCATCGCCGGAGGGCCCTTTCACGGCACCGGCTGTACGTTCGCGTCTGCGCTCGCGGCGCGGCTCGCCTGCGGCGAAGCGCCCGAGGACGCCGTCGCGGCCGCCATCGACTACGTTCGTCGGCGTTTGTCGGCGTCGGTGGCGGTCGGTACCGGCGCGCGGATCGGTGGACGTCTGGGCGGTGCGACCGTCTGAGACCAAGCGTGGTGGATCGACGTCGGCTCGGGTGGGGTAAGATGTCCCTTCGGAGGGCGCATGATCGCGTCAATGTGGCTGTGGCTCGCAGCGTGTGACGGCACCGGTGTCGAGGACGGGGACACCGTGGTGACCGACACCACCGACGTCGATCAAGACGGGCAGCCCGACCCGCTGGCGCCTGCACGCAGCTGCGACGCGGTGGTGACGTGGAAGGGTTCACCCGGCGTCGATGTGAGTGTGGCGGGCAAGTTCAACGAGTGGCTCCCACGCGCGATGTCCGACACGACGGGACAAGGCGATTACGCCCTCAACTTGGGGCCGTTGCGGCCCGGCGCGTGGCCGTTCAAGTTCGTGTTTGACGCCCAGCGTGGCGCGGCGACGTGGGAGACCCCGCCGGCCGACGTGTACACGATGTTCGAGGAAGGGATCGAGAACCGGGCCCTGTACGTCGGCGACTGCTCGGTTCCTTCGTTGCGCGTCGTCAACGCTGCGGGTGCTGCGGCCGGGACGGCCTCGGCGACCGTGCAGTTCGAGCGCGCGGCGTCCGGTGCCAACCTCGATCTATCGAGCGTAGAGGCTACGTTTGGCAGCACGCCCGCCGTGGTCGACTACGACGCTGCGACCGGGGTGCTGACGCTGACGGCGACGGGGCTTGCACCCGGGAAGCACTCGCTGCGGGTCGTCGCGGCCGATCTCGATGGGCTCGTTGCTGAGCAGGGCTCCGTGTTCGCCCCGGTGTGGGTCGAGGATACGCCGTTCGACTGGTCGCAAGGTGTGATGTATTACGCGTTCCTCGACCGTTTTCGGGATGGTGGGCCGAGCGGCCACCCCGCGTCCACGCCCGGTGCGATCACGGGAACCGACTACATGGGCGGCGATCTCGTCGGTGCACTCGAGGTCTTGGAGTCGGGGTGGTTCGACGACCTCGGCGTGCGCTCGATCTGGCTCAGCCCGGTGCAAGACAACCCCGAGGGCTCGTTCATCGGCACCGGTGGCTATTTCTACACGGGCTACCACGGCTATTGGCCTGTGGGGCCGCGCGCGGTGGAGGGGCGTCTCGGAGCGGACGGGGTCGATGGCGAAGCGGCGCTGCACGCGTTCATCGAGGCCGCGCATGCCCGGGGGATCCGGGTGCTGTTCGATGTCGTCCTCAACCATGTGCACGAGGAGCACGACTACCTGCAGAGCCACCCCGAGTGGTTCTCGGCGGCTCCGTGCCCTTGCACGTCCGATCCGGGCGCGTGCAACTGGGACAGCAACCCGATCGGCTGTTGGTTCACCGACTACCTCCCCGACCTCGACTACAAGAATCACGACATCGTGGAGCAGCTCGTCGCCGATGCGCGGTGGTGGATCGAGACGTTCGACGTCGACGGGTTCCGGGTCGACGCGGCCAAGCACATGGACCACGTGATCCTGCGGACGTTCTCGATGCGGATGCGTGACCTGTACGAGACCCCCACGGGCGTCGAGTTCTACAAGGTGGGCGAGACCTTCACGTTCTTGAACAACCAAGGTCTGATCATGGACTACGTGTCCGACCACGAGCTCGACGGGCAGTTCGACTTTCCGTTGTACTACGCCTTTCGAGACGCCGCGTCTCGCGGGGCGTGGGACGAGGTGTCGCGACAGGCGTGGGGGGCGAAGAACCGCTACGGCGCGTTCGTGCATCGGATGAGCCCGTTCATGGGCAACCACGACGTCAGCCGGATCGCGACGGACGTGCAAGGCTGTCCGAACTGGGCCTTGTTCGGCGGCTGCGGGGACGCGATGGCGCAGCCGGGCGCGATCGTCGGCGCGCAGTGGGACGTCATCAACAAGCTGTCGGCGGTGTACACGGTGGTCGCGACGATGCCGGGCGTGCCGCTGCTGTACTACGGCGATGAGGTCGGACTGGCCGGTGCGGGCGACCCCGACAATCGCCGGTTGATGTCGTGGGAGATCCCCACCCAGGCCCAACAGGAGCTGCTCGATCGGATGCGTGCGGTGGGGACGGTCCGTACCCAACACCGCGCGCTGCAGGTGGGCGAGTGGAAGGAGCTGTGGGTCGGAGGGGACGACGACCTTTTCGTGTACGCCCGCGACGCCGGAGGTGGGGATGTGGCGTTGGTGGCGGTCCGTCTCGACCGGACGGGTGGGCCGCGCAGCCAACGCGTACCGATCCCGGCCGAGCTCGGCATCGACGGCTCGACCTTCCAAGACGCCCTGGGCAGCGGCGCGTCGGTCACCGTCTCTGGGGGCGCGATCGACCTGGTCCTCAACCCCTACGAGCGCCGGGTGTTCGTCCGCTGATCGTCAGTGGCCGCCGGAACCCCAGACGACGGCGAGGCCCAGGCTGCCGGTGAACTCCTCGGGAGCGAGGAACGGGCTCGGACGGTCCTTGAGCAGGCCGAGGTTGCGGTATTGCAGGTCGAGGCGCGGTCCGATCGCGATCTTGCCGACGGGGATCCGCAACGTCAGGTCGCCGTCGGTCACCACACCGAGCACCGGCTCACCCGACGCGACACCGGCGCTGAGCGAGGCGCGAGCGGACAGATCCACCCACTTGAACCGAGCGAGGTACTCCGCGCCTGCGTAGCCGCCGATGGCGTTTGCGCGTTCGGCGGTGGCGCCGGGCTGATCGAAGTACGCCACGCCGAAGCCGCCCTTGAGCGACCCGAGGAGCTTGGCGCGGAAGCCCAATCCGCCTTGAAATTGGATGATGTCGTCAGTCGGGTTCGTGCCTTGGCGGAGGTAGAACTCGTGGACGTCCGCGCAGAGCAGGATGATCGTGGGGAAGCTCCCCGCAACGGAGAGGTCGAAGAAGCGTTGCCCGGTGTCTCCGGCGAACTGCCCTTCGAGGTAGCGGACGTCGGCCCGGGCACGCAGCGCGGCGGGGATGACGACTTCGAGGCGGCCCGCGATGTTGAGGCCGAGCGCGTCCTCCGCAGGGAGCGCGAAGCCAGGAGCGCGGCCACCGGCACCGACCTCAGCGCCGAGGGTGACGGCGTCCTCGGCGAACGCGGCCGTCGACCAAGCCCAGAGGGCGGCAAGGGTTCCGCAGCGCATGTTGCCTCCTGTCCTCGTCGTACCGGACCCGTGTCGGAGTCGCCACCTTCCGCCGTTCGTTAGAACGCGTCGGTTCCGACGTCCAAGAGGTAGCCGTCGCTGAAGGTGAGTGGGTAGACGAACCCCTGCGGCCAGCGGCGTGCGCGCTCTGCCGTCGCCTCGGAGACGTCGAGGTCGCCTGCGTTGGCGGACCACCAGTCGTACGTCGCCTGGTTGGCGACCGCCGTCGCCGACAGGGCCTCGAACAGGGCGGCGTCGTCGGTGGCGTACCGTTCCTGCCATGCGTCGCCGAGGAGGTTGGCGAACACATCGCGGCGGGCGGCGGAGACCCAGACGTCGTCGAAGACGGCGGCGTTGAGCTCGCCTTCGTACAGGTAGCCGCGGTTGTTGAAGTTGCAGGACCCCACGGACAGGTAGCGGTCGTCGACGATGCGGAGCTTGCTGTGGACGTCCATGTCGGCCGACTCGAACGTCACGGTGTCGAAGAAGAACCCCTCGTCGAGGTAGAGGTCGACGCTGCGCAGTTGAAGCGCGAGGTACCGGTCGGGGAACAGCGCGCGGAGCTGGGCGTCACCCGCGAACGTGTGCTGCGCGCCGGGGTCGAGGTCGGACATCGGCTTGGTGACGACGACGAGGCGCAGCTCGGGTTCGCTCGCCATCCGCGCCAACACCGCGTCGAGCAGCAGGGGCGCGCGGAAGTACTGATCTTCGAGGTAGATCAGCGAGGTCGCGGCCCGGAAGGCGCGGTCGTGGGTGTCTTGGATCGCGCGCAGCGACCAAGGCGCGGGCATCGTCGCCACGACCTGGCTCAACACCCCGTCGGCCGGCGCGTCGGGCGCGTCGTCGAGGGTGAGGGCGGTCGAGGCCTCGGCGAAGAGGTCACCCTCGTCGAGCGCGCGGTTCCAGCGGCTCGCGAGGATCGACTCGACGTCGTGCGCGGCCGGCCCCGCGAGGCGGATGCCGTAGTCCTTCCGGGGGCCGAACGTCGGGAAGCTCTCGCCGGCCGCGACATCGGCGCGATCGGCGTTGGTAGCACTCAACGACATCCGCCGGGCATCGTGGAGTGCGTGGTCATGATCGTCCCAGTCGGTGCCCTTGGTGTTCATGCCCGAGACGAACGCCGTCGCGCCGTCGAGGACGAGGGCCTTCTGGTGCCACGACGCGGCCGGTGCGGTGAGGACGTCGACGAGCGCGGGAGGACTCGGGGTTTCGACCGTCCAACCGGCCCACTCGGGGCGGGAACGGATGCGTCCGGCGCGGTCGATCGGGGCCTCGGGTTCCTCGTACGGTGCAAACAGCGGGACCGCGGTGGGGTTCGGCTGAAGGACGGCTTCGATCGCGTCGGTGGGATCCTCTGCGCGACCGCGGAGGTCCGTATCGGTGTTGAGGTAGCCCCCGACGTCGACGTCGCCGAACAGGTTGACCAACGCGCGCGTGTGGACCCCGGGGTTGGCCAACAGCCTCGACATGACCGTGTTCGCCGCGCGGGCCGTCGGCGACAGCGTCGCGTGGTCCGCGGGCCGGACGATCTCGAAGTCGGACTCCCACCACCACGTGGTCCAGGTGACGCGTCGCTGGGTCGCTTCGAGGTCGGTGGCGACCGCGGCCCAATAGTCTTCACCGTCGCGGAGCAGGGTGGCTTCGTTGCGGGAAGGCGTGGGACCGGATGCTGCGAGCCACGTGTGGTCGAGGAGCAGCACGGCGGCGACGTCGGGCCGGGGGCCGTCGTCGCGGCTGGCGATGACGACGCGGGGGTCCTGGCTCGTCAGCGTTAGGCCGTCCCACGTCAGGGTGACCGTCAGATCGTCGTGGTCGACGGCTTGGACATCCACACGGAAGGTGAACGCGATGTCACCGAGGCCGACCCGGAGTGTGCCGGTGCCCTCGTCGCGGACGGCCGCTGCGGGAAGCGGTCGGTCGAGCTGAATCGACGCCGTGGCGAGCGGCTGGCCCCAGGCGTCGGTCGGTGCGAGGGTCAGGTCGGCGGCCCGCCGAGGGACCTCGCCGCCGGGATCGGGATCGAGCACGGGCGGCGGCGCGTCTTCGGTCGAGACGCAGCCAACCAGCACGGCGAGGAGCCCACCGCGCGCGAGGATACGATGCGCCATCACCAGCCTCCGAGCAGCACTTGGACCCAGACGGGGACGTCGCACGCGCTCCCCGAGACGGCGCGGACGACGATCTCGTACGTCCCCGAGTCGTCGGAGAAGGCGGTGCCGGCCCAGTTGAGCTGTTCGAGCGCGCCCGGGCCGTTGTCGTTGGCGGTGGCCACGACGCCGCGGTCGACCCCGTCGGTGTCTGCGACCCATCGCAGCTCGATCGCGACGTCGACGTCGGGGGGCGCTTGGTAGACGAAGGCTTCGATGTCGAAGATGTCGAACAGGCCGTCGGTGACCGTGACCGTCACGGCGTCGGCGTCACCGACTGGCGTGAGCCACATCGACGTGTAGCGTGACGCCTCGCCGTCGATCGCGCCCCAGTCCTCGGTGCCCGCGTCCTCGGCCGCTTCGGCCGTCGCGCAGTCCTCGGCAGGGGGCGGTGGCTCAGGTTCGGCGTCTGCCTCCCACCAGCCGGCGCTGTCCACGAGGGAAGCGGTGTCGTCGGTGCCGGATGCCGGCCCATCGGGTTCGGGCGCGCAGGCCCACATCAGAAGGAAGGTGATCATGCGCCGATGATGCCCGGTCATGCTGGGTTGTGCAACCTCGGTTCAGGTCGCGTGGCTGGCGGGCAACTCCAGCACGAAGCGAGCGCCGCCGTCGATCCCGGCTTCGCAGAAGGCACGGCCACGGTGCGCCTTCGCGATGAGCGCGACCTGTGCGAGGCCGAGCCCGTGTCCGCCGTAGCGACCTCGGTTGGGGCCTTCAACGCGCACGAAGCGTTCGAAGATCGCGGCGCGTTTGTCGGGCGGGACGCCGAGGCCGTTGTCGACCACCTCGATCTGGACGGCGCGCGCTTCCATCCGCACGTTGAGCCACACCTCGCTGTCGACGTCCTCGCGGCGGTACTTGATCGCGTTGTCGAGCAGGCAGGCCACCGCGTCGCGGAGCGCGACGGGGTCGCCCAATACGGGGTCGGCGACGTCGACGTCGGCGCGGAACGCGACGCCCGCTGCTTCCATCCGCGGACCCCACGTGTCGATCGCGTCGAAGATCAGCTCCTCGATATCGACGGGCTCGCGCCGTTCGGGGCTGGGTGCCCGCGCGAAGGCGAGGATCTCGTTGATGCGCGCCGTCAGCCGGTCGGATTCTTGCACGATGCGGTCGGTCATCTCAGCGCGATGCCGCTCGTCGCGCCATGCACCCATGGAGAGGTTCTCCGCCATGACTTTGATGCCGGCGACGGGGGTCTTCAGCTCGTGTGTCACCCGCGTGGTGAACTCGCGCTGTCGGTCGAGTAGCTTCTCGTGTTCACGGTCGGTACGGTGAAACGCCCATAGTGCGCCGAAACCGAGGACGACCGAGAGCAGGGTAACGATCGACCGCAGCGACAGCCATTGATCTTGAAGGGGCTGCACATGGGCTTCGACCCATGACGCCGATGGCGCGACGGCGAGCGCAGGCACCGTGGGCGCGAGGCCCACCGCGAGGTCGTCGCGGAGGTGGGCGTCGACGCCGCTGAGACGCTCGCCATCGGCGTCGACGACGGCGAGGACGTCCCTGAGGCGTCCGCTCTGGGCGCGCACGAACGATGCGCCGAGCTCGTCGCCGTCGAGCAAAAGGGCGATGCCGGGCCGCTCGCGGGAGGCGGGCCGCCAGTACAGGACCTGGGATGCGCTCCCGGTGTCTTGCAGCGCCTCGAAGCGGGGGCCGGGGGTCGCGGTGGCCGTTGGCGCGGCCTCGGCGAACTCGGCAACTCTGCGCCACGCGAGCACACGCGCCTCGGCCTGGGCATGGCGTCGGTCGATTTCGCTCGGCTCTGCGCCGTGCGCGGCGAGCATGGTCTCGGCGGCCTCCGCGAGCAGCAGGGCGCCTTCCAAGGCCGGGGCGTCGAGGCGGAGGACGTCGTCGATGAGACGGTTGAGCGCGAGGAGGCCGGCCGCTGCGTCGCCCGCGTTGAGGTGCGCCTCGCCGAGAAGGAGCCGCGCGCGGGCGGTCGCGAGGAGCAGCCGCGGTCGCGGGGTCAGGGCGTTGAGGGGTGTCTCGCCACCGACGACGGCACCCACCCGGGTGAGGGCGGCTTGGGCGTCATGGCGGGTCAGCAGGTCCCGTGCTGCGAGGACGGCGCGCTCGACGCGGACGTCCTCGGGCGCCGACGCGCAAGCGCTGGGCTCACTGGCTTGGAGCGGCAGGCGCATGCAGCCCGTGGGGTCGTCGAGGGCGCGCGAGGGGGCGAGCGCCGGCCACAGCGGCAGCGCGGCGGGGCCTCCCCACACGTAGACCGAGTCCAACCATCGTTCGCGGCGGCGCGCGCGGTCTTCGGCGCGATCGGGGGCATCGGTCTGCGCCTCGACTTCGGTGAGCATCGCATCGACGCGACGCACGATGTCGAGCTGCCAAGACGCGACGTGTTCGCGTAGTTCTCCGCGCACTTCTTCCTGGACACGCCGTCGGATCTCGACGTTGTGCTGAACCGTGCCGCCGAGCGCGAGGGCGGCGAGCGCGGCGAGGGCGACCGCCGTGAGCAGGAGCAATGCCGTCCGCGCGTTTTGGACCGGAGCCGACAGGAGCACCTCGAACGTGCTTTGTGGCCCGCTGCACCGGCGCGGTCAAGGGGGCCGACAGGGCTTGACGTCGAGGGGCGCACGGGTGACCTTCGGCAGCGATTTTTCGTTGGGGGAGCGATGCATCAGGGACTCGGTCGTTGGGGTTGGGCGCTTGCGGCTGTGCTTTGTCTGGGCTGCGGCGGCGGCGACGAGGCCGCTGAGGGCAAGGGCAAGGCCAAGGGGAAGGGAGCGCGTGCCGACAAG
>JBEIFN010000044.1:0-10952 GCA_040382435.1 Alphaproteobacteria bacterium | reverse complement strand
CGCCGGCCATTCTATTGAACCCCTGATGAGCGTTTCGATGCTCTCAGGGGTTCTCTGCTTTTGGGGTGCGACCTCACGCCGTTCGAACGGGTTGCCGCCGTGGGGTGTTCACACGCTGCGCAGCACGCTACCCCGAGAGCGGGAGGTGCCGTGGACGTCCATGAACTCGCGCGTCGCGTTGCGAGTGGGGAGCGCGCATCGCTTGCGAGGCTCATCACGCTGGTCGAGTCGCGTCGCGCGCAGGACCGTCGGCAGGCGGCGGCTGTGGCACAGCTCCTTCGGGGGGCGGGCGTCGCGCATCGCATCGGCATCTCGGGTCCGCCCGGAGCAGGCAAGAGCACACTCATCGAGTCGCTCGGCGTCGCGATGTGCGAGGCGGGTCATCGGGTCGCCGTGCTCGCCGTCGATCCGTCGAGTCGACGAACCGGGGGCGCGTTGCTCGGCGACCAGGCGCGCATGACGCGGCTCTCTCAGTGGCCGAGCGCCTTTGTACGCCCGACCGCGAGTGGGGCGACGCTGGGCGGGGTCCATCTGCGAACCGCGGATGTCGTGGAGGTCTTGGAGGCTGTCGGGTTCGATCGGATCTTGGTGGAGACGGTCGGTGTTGGCCAGTCGGAGGTCGAGGTCCTCCATGCCGTCGACACGCTGCTGCTGCTCGCCCTCCCGGGCAGTGGGGACGAACTTCAGGGCATCAAGCGCGGCATTGTGGAGGCTGCCGATGTCCTGTGGGTCAACAAGGCAGACGGCGCCACGGCCTCGCTCGCACACGTCGCCCAGCGACAGTGGCTCGCGGCGCTGCAACTCCAGCGACCGCGTGTCGCGGGTTGGCAAGTTCCGGTGCTCGCGGGATCTGCACGAGAAGGGACCGGTTTGACCGACCTGCTCGGTGCGCTGGCGGCCCATCGGGCGCACCTCGAGACGACCGGCACCTGGAAGGAGCAGCGGCGCGCGCAGCGTCGACATCGGGTGGCTGCTGGGGTTCGGGATGCGGTGTGGTCCCGCTTTCTCGCGGAGCCGACGCACGCCGCCTCGGTGGACGCAGCTTTGGCGGCCTCGGAAGACGAGTCTGTTCCTGTCGAGTTCTTGGTGTCGGAGGTCCTGTCCTCAGATTGACGAGGCTGTTCGCGACACGGGCGCTGCGCCGTGGCATGATGTGACGGGAGGTTTGGATGCGACAAGCATGTTGGATGACGGTGATGGCGCTCACGGTGGCGTGCGGTTCAACGTCCGACACGGACACCACGGACACGTCATCGGACACGTCGGACACCACGGACACCACGGACACCACCCCCGCCGAGGCAGACGCCTTTGGCCTGACGGGTGATGCCGCATCGGGCGAGGCCGTCTTCGGTGACAACTGCGTGTTCTGCCACGCGAGCGACGGCTCCGGCACGACGGCGCCGCCGTTTGCCGACCTGCTGCCCCCGCTCTCCAAGCAGGAAGCCGCGGACGCGATCCTCAATGGCACCAGCGAGGGGATGCCGTCCTTCGATGGCCAGCTCTCCGAGCAGGAGATCGCGGACGTCGTGCGCTACATCTACGACAACTTCGCGCCCTGACGCTGGGTCCGTTCACGCCCCGTGGCCCTCGCTGGGGTGACGGGGCGCGTTGCGTTTTGGCTCAGTCGATGACCTCGACCTCGTCGCGGCTCACGAGCCGGACGATGTCGAGCAACTGACGCTTGCGCTCGGGGATGTCGTGGTAGGCGTTCGCGAGCTGGCCCGCGAGGTCCTTGGCGCGGCGCAGGTGCGAGACGATCGTTCCCGACAGGTCCGTCTGGGCGTGTAGCAGCGACATGATCGACTCGAGGGACTTGCCCTCGGCCCACATCTGTCCGAGCGCGACGAGCTCGGGGGACCACAGGTACGGCTGCTTGGTGAGGCGCTCAGCGTCGGTGACGATCTTGCTCATGCGGATCGCGCCGAGGCGGGTGAGCAGCTCGCGGGTCTTGCGGGCGATCGGCGCTTCGAAGGAGGCTGCGCGAGGGAGGTCGCCGCACACGCCGCACAGGACGCCGAACAACGTTGCGTTGTCGAGGCCCTCGAGCTCTCCGCTGAGGACGAACTCCGTCATCAGGATCTCGGCGATCTGCAGATGGGCGAGGATCTTGCTGCCGGCGCGGAAGACATCGTCCTGCCCGAGGTAGCCGATGTCGCGCAGGTAGTTGCGTCGCTCGAGGAACTGCAGCCATGTTGCGTCCTCGGCGGCGGCTGCCCGAACGCGTAGGCGGCGCGCTTCCTTGAGGTCGGTCTTGGTCGGGGGATCGCCATCGAGTCCGCGTTCGAGGGCGGCGGCTCGCCCGAGCTGGCGTTCGGCGTCGTGCCGGAGCTGCCAGGCCAGGAACGAGCGGTCGACGATGGTCCGGATGGCGTCGATCCCGTGGCGCTCCAACAGGTTGACGATGGAATTGAACGAGAGGTTGAAGCTGGAACGGACGGGCTCGTAGACCTGCTTGCGGTACCTTAGGATCACCGGTTTTAGCGCGGTGTACTCGTCGGGGTCCATCCGGAGGACGACGTGGCCGACCTCATCCAGCCCGCGACGACCCGCGCGGCCGGCCTTCTGCATGAAGCCGCGCGTGGGCAGCGGCTTGACATCCTCGCCGTCGAACTTCTCGAGACCGTGGAAAACCACCGTCCGGGCTGGCATGTTGATGCCGAGGGCAAACGTAGAGGTGCAGAACAGGAGCTTGACGAGCCGCTCCTCGTACAGCTCCTCCACCAGTGCCTTGAGGTGCACGTGAAGACCGGCGTGGTGGAATGCGATGCCGCGCAGGTACATGTCGCGCAGCTCGCGGTCGAGCGCGCGGCCGACGATGGGCTGGATCGCGTCGAGACGCTCTCGCACCTTGGCTTGTGCGTCCGCGTCGAGCAGGTCCGCGCGGTACCTCTCCGAGCAGATCACGGCGAAGCGCTCCGCGTCCTTTCGGCTGAAGACGAAGTACATCATCGGCAGCCACTCGCGCTGGCGGATCGCTTTGAGCGCGTCGATGGGGTGCGTCCGCGGAAAATCGGGGCGCTCCTCGCCACGACCGCGACCGCGGCCTCGGTCGCGCCCGAAGCGTCCACGCGGTGCCGGGGACGGTGAGCCGACGGAGCGCACGAAGTCCTCGAACTCTTCGGTGCGCTGGAGTCCGCGACCTCGCGTAAGGAACCAGAAGTCGAGGGGAACGGCGCGTCGCGTCTCGATGACGACCTCGACCGGGCGCTGGCGCACGTGGGTGAGCCACGCGGCGAACTCGGTGAGGTTGGGGAGCGTCGCGCTGAGGGCGACGATCAGGACGTGCTGCGGGAGGTAGATGAGTACCTCCTCCCAGACCGTCCCCCGCTCCCGGTCGTCGAGGAAGTGGATCTCGTCAACGACGACGGCGAGCAGGTCGTCGACGGCCTCGCCGGCGAGCAGCATGTTGCGAAGGATCTCGGTCGTCATCACGAGGCACGGTGCGTTGCGTCGGATGACGAGGTCGCCGGTCACGAGGCCGACGTTCTCTTCGCCGTAGAGGCGCACGTAGTCGCGGTACTTCTGATTCGACAGCGCCTTGATCGGTGCCGTGTAGATGACGCGCTTGCCGGTGCGCATCGCCTCTTCGACGATCCAGTCTGCGATGATGGTCTTGCCGGTCCCAGTAGGCGCGGCGACCAACACCGACCGCCCCTGTTGAAGATGCGAAATCGCCTCGGCCTGGAAGGGGTCGAGCGTCAGCCCGCGGTACTGCATGGGGTCTCCGGGCGTTGGCCTCGCCGAACGGCGGGCATAGCCCGTTACAGCCGGGCCTGCGTCGGGGGTTGCCCGTCGGGACGCCGCTCGGGGCTGAAAACGAGGGCGCCCGACCACGAGGGTCGGGCGCTGGGGTTTGGTAGTCCGTAGGGGAATCGAACCCCTGTCTGTGCCGTGAGAGGGCACTGTCCTAACCGCTAGACGAACGGACCATGTAGAAAGAGGTGGTTGAGCCGCCTGGACTCGAACCAGGAAATCCAGGGCCAGAACCTGGTGTTTTGCCAATTAGACTACGGCTCAGCATCGGTACGACGCTGCCGCCGCCGACGGGGTCGGTTTAACGTGGTGCGGGCGGCTGTCAAGGGCGGCGCGCGCGCATGCATGGGATCCGCCAAGCCCCGCCTCGGTCCGTTGGATCCCCGGGGGATCCACTTGCGCAGCCACGGTGGGGACGCTAAAGGCGCCCGGCTCGTGTCGTTGGACGGAGCGGAGGCCGTGTGCAGCTCGTCGTCGAGTCGTTGTCGGTGAAGGGCTTCGAGGTTCGCCTCGAGGTTGCCGCCGGCGTGGACGTCGGCCAACCTGAGGTGTGGGCGGTCGAAGCGGCGAAGGCTGCCTTGGAGGCACCGGTCTCAGGGCTCTCGGGCGTCTTGCGCGTCGAACGTGCGCGACCCGGCGTCAGGGTCGCCCCCGTGGGGGTGCGCGTTGCGACGGTTCGTCCGTGCGATCGCTGCGGGGCCGACGCGCCGCTGACGCTCCAGCCCGAAGAGGTGCTGAGCTACCAAGCCATCGAGCATGCGCCCAAGGATGACGAGCGCGAGCTGTCGTCGGAGGAGCTGGACGTTGGATGGTTCCACGATGGCGTGCTCGACATGGCGGACGTGTTGGGAGAGCTGCTCGTACTGAGCCTCCCCGCCCGTGTCGTGTGTGACGATGTCGCCGCTTGCGACGCCGCGATGGCGCTCCCTATCGAGGCGGAAGCCACGACAGGACATCCGGCTTTCGCCGCATTTGCCGCCCTCAAGCGGGCAGTTCACTAGGTTTCGAGGAGTCGCGCCGCCCCTCGGCGTTCGCGACAGGAGGAAGGTCATGGCGGTTCCGAAGAAGAAGACGTCCCGCTCGGCTCGCGACATGCGCCGCAGCCACGACGCGCTCACCTACACCGCGTCGGTCATGGCGTGCCCGACGTGTGGTGAGCCCAAACTCAACCACCACCTCTGCCCGGCCTGCGGCACCTACAAGGGTCGCGTGGTCCGCAACGTGGCTTCGGCGGTGGAAGCCGTCGAGGCGCCTGCGGCGGAATGAGCGTCTTGAGCATCGACGTGTCCACGTCGGTGCTCACGGACGAATGCGGCACCCAGGGGGCGATCTCTCGTCCTCTGGCGACGCCGTTTTGCGACGCGGCGCAGCAACCCGTGCAGCTGCCATGGCCTGTCTCGGCGCCATGGGACTCGCTCGACCAAGCGGACGTCGTGGCGCGCATCGAGCACCTGCTCTCGGTTCGCATCGACGATGCCGAGGCCCTGGCGTGGCGCCATCCCGCTGACGTGCATCGTTGGTGGGCTGCGCGGATGGCGTCCGCGCAGGACAAGGCTAGGAGCGAGCCGACAGGGGAGGCGCGGGCATGAGAATCGCGATCGGATCCGACCACGGTGGGTTTCGGCTCAAGGGTGAGGTGGCTGCCCACCTGCTTGGCCTTGGGCATGACATCGAGGACGTGGGAACCCACGACGGAAGCTCCTGCGATTACCCAGATGTCGCGCAGGCCGCGTGCGCCCGGCTCCTCGATGGCGTCGTCGATCGCGTGATCCTCGTCTGTGGTACGGGACAGGGGATGGCGATCGCGGCCAACAAGCACCCGCATGTGCGCGCCGCGGTCGTCTCCGACACGTTTTCGGCCGCGATGGCCTCGGCCCACAACGACGCGGCGGTGCTCTGCCTCGGTGAGCGCGTCCTTGGCCCCGGGCTCGCGGTGGCCTGTGTGGATGCGTGGCTCGCGACGGCGTTCGAAGGCGGCCGTCACGCGCGTCGTGTCGAGAAGATCGAGGCCCCCGCCCGCTGACGTTGCAGCCTGTCGGCGCGGCGCGACGCCGGCGACCTCGGACGTTACAGCATGCGGCCTCCATGGAGTGACCGATGCCGCGCCTCGCCGATCAGGATCCCGCCATCGCCGCCGCCATTCGTGCGGAAGAGTCCCGTCAGCAAGAGGGCATCGAGCTCATCGCGTCGGAGAACTACACGAGCGCTGCGGTCATGGAGGCGATGGGGTCCGTCCTGACCAACAAGTACGCCGAGGGTTTGCCCGGCGCCCGCTACTACGGCGGTTGCGTCCACGTCGACGTCGTGGAGAAGATCGCGCGTGAGCGCGCCTGTGCGCTGTTTGGTGCAGAGGCGGCCAACGTCCAACCGCACTCCGGCGCCCAGGCGAACGCGGCTGTCTATTTGGCCACCATCAAAGCTGGTGACCGTCTGTTGGGCCACAGCCTCAGTCACGGCGGCCACCTGACGCATGGCTCCCCGGTGAACAGCTCAGGTCTGTTGTACGAGGCCCATCATTACCATCTGGACGAAGCGACCGGACGTCTAGACATGGACGCGGTGCGTGCGCGCGCCATCGAGGTCCGACCTAAGATCCTCGTCTGCGGGGCCTCTGCCTATCCGCGGACGCTCGACTTCGCCGCGTTCCGGAGCATCGCCGATGAGGTGGGCGCGTTGTTGTTGGCCGACATCAGCCACATCGCCGGCCTCGTCGTGGCGGGCGAGCATCCGACCCCCGTCGGGTTGGCCCACTACGTCACCACCACCACCCACAAGACCCTCCGCGGTCCGCGCGGCGGACTCATCCTTACGGACGAGGCCAACGCCAAGGCGATGAACAAGGCCGTCTTCCCGGGTACGCAGGGCGGGCCCTTGATGCACGCGATCGCCGCCAAGGCCGTCGCGTTCGGGGAGGCGCTCGACCCGTCGTTCCGCACCTACGCCGCAAAGGTCAAGGCGAACGCCGCCGCGATGGCGGAGCGATTCCTCGAGCATGGGTTCGAGCTCGTCTCGGGCGGCACCGACAACCACCTGATGCTGATCGATCTCGGCGAACTCTGCTCGGGCAAGGAAGCGGAGGAGGTGCTCGATCGGGCGTCGATCACCGTCAACAAGAACACCGTCCCGGGCGAGAAGCGAAGCCCGTTCGTCACGTCGGGCATCCGCATCGGGACCCCGGCCGTCACGACGCGCGGCTTTGGCATCGCCGAGGTTCGTCAGGTCGCGGACTGGATCGTCGAGGTGCTGCGGCACCGGGAGGACGCGGACCACGTCGCCCGGGTGCGGTGTGAGGTCGAGGCGTTGACGGGGAAGTTCCCGCTCGACTTTGGCCGCGCCAGCTCGCTCCAGGGGGCCTGATGCGCTGTCCCGAGTGCGGCGCGGAGGACACGCGCGTCGTCGACTCACGCGACGTCGGCGATGCCGTGCGCCGTCGACGCGAGTGCTCTCCGTGCGGCTCGAGGTTCACGACTCACGAGCGGATGGAGCATCGGGCGATGTGGGTGAGCAAGCGCGGGGGACGCCGGGAGCCGGTCCTTCGCGACCAGGTCCTCGCAGGGATCCGGCACGCCTGCCGCAAGCGGCCGTATGGGGATGCGGAGCTCGAAGCCCTGACGGACAGGGTCATTCGTCGTCTGGAGGCGAACCGTGAGGCGGCGATCCCCTCGTCGCTGGTGGGCGAGACGGTGATGCAGGTGCTCCGGGAGGTCGACGAGGTGGCCTACATCCGCTTCGCCAGCGTCTACCAAGCGTTTGAGAGCGTGGGACAGTTCGTCGAGGCCTTGGCGCCGCTCCAGGCCGATGCTTGCCCCGGGGGCGAGGGGTGAACGACCGCGAGGCCATGCGCATCGCGCTCGCGGCCGCGAGTGATGCGCTGGGCACGACCCGGCCCAACCCGCCGGTGGGTGCCGTCCTCGTCGCCGGCGACGAGGTTTTGGGCGTCGGGCGTACGTCGCCGCCGGGTGGTGCTCACGCCGAGGTGATGGCCATCCGGGCGGCCCGCGCGGCGGGTCGGGATCCCCGAGGCGCCTGCCTGTACGTGACCCTCGAACCCTGCTGCCATCATGGCAGGACGCCTCCCTGTACCGACGCGATCCTCGAGGCGGGTATCCGCCGCGTCGTGGTCGGCGTCGTCGACCCGTTCGAACCCATGCAAGGGAAAAGCCTCGCCAAGCTACGTGACGCGGGCGTCGACGTCCTCCTCGGTGTCGAGTCCGAAGCATCGGCCGCGTTGATGCAGGGCTTCTTACGGGTCACGCTCGGCGGGCTGCCCGAGGTGACGGTCAAGATCGCGACCACGGCCGATGGCTGCTTGGCCGATGTCGAGGGGGCCTCGCAGTGGATCACGGGGGTGGCTGCGCGTCGTGACGTGCATCGCGAGCGGGCTCGGCACGACGCGGTGGTGGTGGGGCGTGGGACGGCGCTCGCGGATAATCCTTCGTTGGACGCTCGTGATGTGGACGCCGCAGCGCAGCCCGTACCCGTGGTCTTCGACACCCATGGGCGGCTGGCGCGTGATGCGCGCTGCCTTCGTCCCGGCGCGGTCGTCTTGACGGGGGCGGAGACCTCGGCGGGCTGGCCCGACGGTGTGGAGGTCGTCCCCGTCGGCGTCGGCCCAGACGGGCGGGTGGACGTGGTGCGTGCGTTGCGCGTGCTCGGCGAGCGAGGTCTTCATCGCCTGTGGGTGGAAGGCGGGGCGACGCTCCACCGTGCGCTGCTGGATGCGGGCGTCGTCGATCGGGTCGTGCAGTATCAGGCGGGTCTGGTGCTTCCGGGTGGGCGGCCGTGGGTGGCGCCCGAACCTCCGGTTCGCCTGCACGAAGTGAGCCGTTGGACGTCACCCGAAGTGATGACGTTGGGCGACGATGTCCGGATCAGCTGGCGCGTTCGTCCGCCGGAGGTGCCCTGATGTTCACCGGTCTGGTCGAGGACACGGGGGTCCTTCGGGCGGTTCGTCCCGAGGGGGACGGCCTGCGCTTGACGTTTCAGACGCAGATCCCGCTCGGCGAGGTGGCGATCGGGGATTCGATCGCCTGCGACGGTGCGTGTCTCACGGTGGTCTCGATGCAGGGAGACACCTTCGACGTGGTCGCTGGCGCTGAGACGCTGCGCCTGACGACCTGGGGCGCTGCGCGGCCCGGTCGCCGGGTGCACTTCGAGCGTGCGCTCGCGTTGGGCGCTCGGTTGGGGGGGCACCTCGTTCAAGGCCACGTCGACGGGGTGGGGACGGTGACGGCGTCGCACGCGGTGTCGGAATCGTGGGTGACGTGGGTCGATGTCGGGGAAGCACTCAGCAAGTACGTTATCGTGAAGGGCAGCATCACCCTCGACGGCGTGAGCCTGACGGTCAACGAAGTTCGCGGGACGCTCCTCCGCGTGAACCTGATCCCGCACACCTCCAGCGCCACGCATCTCGTCGACAAGCGTCCCGGAGACGGCGTCAACGTCGAGACCGACCTCATCGCGCGCTACGTCGAGCGTCTCTTGGGGGGATTCTCCCCGTCCGAGGGCGTCACGCTGCAACAGCTCCAACGAACCGGATTCCTCGAATGACTGATACGTCCTCCGCTTTCACCGTCATGCATCCCGACCCCTTGGTCCGCGTGGAGCGTGCCATGGATGCCCTCCGGGCGGGACGCCCCGTGATCATGGTCGACGATGAAGACCGCGAGAACGAGGGGGACATCGTCTACGCCGCGGAGTGCATCACGCCCGAGGCGATCAATTTCATGGCCGTGCACGCGCGGGGCTTGATCTGCCTGTCGATCACGGCATCGCAGGTGGAACGCCTGGGGTTGCCGATGATGGCCACCCAGAACCAGTCCGCCTACAACACGGCGTTCACCGTGTCGATCGAGGCCCGGGAGGGCGTGACCACCGGGATCAGCGCGGCCGACCGGGCGCACACGATCCTGACAGCGATCCGCCCCGACGTTCACCGGGCGGACATCGTCACGCCGGGGCACGTGTTCCCGCTTCGGGCGCGCGACGGGGGCGTGCTCGAGCGCGTCGGCCAAACCGAGGGGTCCGTCGATCTGGCTCGGCTCGCGGGACTGCAACCCGCTGCCGTGATCTGCGAGATCATCAACCTCGACGGGACGATGTCGCGGCTCCCTGAGCTGATGGCGTTCGGCGAGACCCATGGTCTGGTCGTGGTCGCCGTGGCGGACTTGATCAAGTACCGGATGCAGCGCGAACGTATCGTTTCGCGCGTGCGTGAGGGGACGGTCGACGTTCCGGGGCTCGGGGTCTTCCAGACGACGTTGTTTCGCGGTCGTTCCGACGGGATGCATCTGGCGGTGCACCGTGGGCTCTCCTCAGCCGTCGTGCCGTGGGTCCGGGTGCAAGGCGCTCCGCCGGCGTGGACCTTTCTCGCGCCCGAGGCGTCGCACTTTGCCGGCCCGGCCCACCGCGCGCTCGCCAAGATCGCAGGCGAGGGCGCGGGCGCGCTTGTCCTGATGCACCTCGGTGGACGGAGCGAGGACGGCATCGCGAGCGCCTTCGATCGCGACTTCGAGGGGGGCGACGGACCTGCGCCGACACAGGCCTCGGCCGACGCGCTGCGCGACCTCGGGACGGGCTGTCAGATCCTCAACGATCTCGGCATCCGCGATCTCAACCTCTTGACGACGTCGTCGCGCGCGCTGCCCGGCCTCGAAGCCTACGGGCTGCGGCTGTTGGCGCAGGCGCCGATCGGTGCGGGCGATGGGGTTGCGGCGACCGCGGGTTCGGGTGAGTGCGGCGGCCGGGAGTGACGTCATGAACCACATCGAAGGACACTGGACGGGTGGGGCGGGTCGGTTCGCCATCGTCGCCGGACGGTTCAACAGCTTCATCGTGCAACAGCTCATCGCTGGTGCCGAGGACGCGCTGCGCCGTCATGGCGTGAACACCGACGCGGACGTCGACGTCATCTTCGTGCCGGGCGCGTACGAGATCCCGCTCGCGGTGCAGGCGGCGGCAGCGTCGGGCCGCTACGTCGCGGTGATCGCGCTCGGCGCGGTGATCCGCGGGGCGACGCCGCACTTCGACATGGTCGCCGGGGAGGTGACCAAGGGCGTCGCGACCGTCGGACTTCAGACCGGCGTGCCCCGCATCTTCGGTGTGTTGACCGTCGACACCATCGAGCAGGCGATCGAGCGCGCCGGGACCAAGGCGGGTAACAATGGTGCGAGCGCAGCCTGGACCGCGCTCGAAAT
>JBEIFN010000043.1:0-11109 GCA_040382435.1 Alphaproteobacteria bacterium | reverse complement strand
TGGCCCTTCGCGCTCGGCACCTTCGGCATGTTGGCCGCAGCGGCCTTCGGCGCAGGGTGGGCTGGCCCCGCCGCCGCCGCTTGGGGAGCCAAGGTGCTGCGCGGGTGGCTGTCCGCCGGCTGGCTCCTTGAGGCGATGGCCTCGCTCCTCGGCACGGCCGCGGCGATCTTCGCGGCCCTTGCTGGGGGCCTGCTCGGATGGGCGCTCGCGCAAGTGGTCGCCTTGCCGTGGCTCGAACAGTTGGCGACCGAGGAGCTGGGACAACGCGCCCCGGCGCTGAAGGCCGAACCGAGCACGGGCTGGAGGGTTCTCGGAGAGATGGCCTACGGTCTCGTCGTGCTGGGCCTCGATCTTTGCACCACGCTGGGCTTGGTGGTCGCCGCGTACGCGGTCGGCTTCGTGCCCGTCGTTGGCGCCGCGCTGACCGCGATCGCGTTGGCGGCCATCGGGGGCTTGTTCGTCGCGCGCCAAGCGAGCGATCCGGCCTTTGCGGCGCTGCGCATCCCCTGGCGCGGCCGCTGGACGTGGATGGCCAAGACACCGGGGCTCACCGTCGGCTTCGTGCTCGGCGGCACCTTGCTCACCCTGCTCCCCTTCGGCTTTTTGGCCCTGCCAGCGTTGAGCGCGCTCGCCGGCAGCCGCTACATCGCCGCGAGCGCGTCCCAGGCTGCGACGACCCGCTGAGCGAGGACCACGTCGGCAGGGACCCAAGCCAGGCCGAGTGCTTCCTCGCGCGACACCCAACATGCGGCGTCGTGATCGCGGAGGGCTGGCGGCGTGTCCGGCACCTGAACGTGCCAAAGAGCGAGCCGCATCCCGCCGCCCTGCCGATCGACGCCCACGGCCGTCACCGGTTGCCGCACGAGAACCGACCAGCCCAGCTCCTCCTCGAGCTCCCGGCTGAGCGCTGTCGGCTCGGACTCCCCGGCTTCGACCTTCCCACCAGGGAACTCCCACCGCCCGCCATCGCTTCGGCCCGGAGCCCGCCGCATCGCGAGCAAGCGCCCCTGACGGAAGCCGACGCCGCCCACGACATGCAACGGCTTGGGCACGCGCGGCCAAACGACCGCCGACGCCCCCCGCGCGACGGCCGTCACGGCGCGTTGCCAAGCAGCAAGGTCACACATCCCGAGCCAAGGACCTTGGCTATGGAGCGCGGCGGTCCAGATCGCTTCGGCCTTTCGCGCCTGCCCAGCCGCAGCGTCGCGACGTCCGCGGCGATGGTGAACCTCACACGCCGCGGCATGGATCAACGCCTGTGCGTGGTCGCGCAGGACGCCGACGGGCCAGGCCCGCCAAACCGCCTCCAACCGCTCGTGCGCCTCCCAAGGGTAGCCCGCAACGAGCAGGTCGAGCCCTTCGAGGTACGGCGCGTCGCGTCCCCAGTCCGCATCCTCACGCGCAGCCAAACGCCTCGGGTAAGGCTCCGGCCGTCCGTGGCCGGGGAGATAGGCGCGTTCGGGCAGCGGCAGCGCCGTGAGTCTTGCCTGCGCGTTCACGGAAGCCACGTGACACCCTCCCCGGCGACCTGCCGAGCCATTAGCGTAGCCCTGCGGAGGCGACATGTTGGACGAGTGGCTGCGGCAACGGATCGAGGGGCTGGTTCAAGGCGCCAAGGTCGTCGTCTTCATCAAGGGCAGCCGGACCCAACCGCGCTGCGGCTTCTCGTCACGCGTCGTGCAACAGCTCCTCGACCTCGAGGTCCCGTTCGTCGACCACGACGTCTTGGCGGACGGCGCGCTGCGCGAAGGGATGAAGGCCTACGCGGAGTGGCCGACGTTCCCGCAGGTGTGGGTGGACGGCGTTTTCGTCGGCGGCGCCGACATCCTCGAAGAGCTGCACCGCCGCGGCGAGCTGGTCAGCGTCCTCGGAATCGACCCACCCAGCGCCGCCCCGCGCGTCCACCTGACGCCCGCGGCAGCCACCCGCATCCTCGCCGCCATCGGCGACGCAGCGCCCCTGCTGCGGCTGCGCATCGACGCCAACTTCCAACACCAGTTCGAAGCCATCGACGCCCCCGGCGCGTTCGACGCCTCCTCCACGAGCGAGGGCGTCACGCTCGTCCTCGACCCGACGAGCGCGAGCCGTGCGAACGGCCTCCGAATCGACTGGGTGACCTCGGGTGAGCACGGCGCGCTCGTGGTCGACAACCCGAACGAGCCCGCCAAGGTCCAACCGCTCCCGCCCGCAGCCTACGCGGCTTGGCGCGCCCAAGGCCGACCGCACTGCTTGATCGACGTCCGCCCGCCCGAGGAGCGCGCGCTCGCCGCGATCGACGGCGCCCTGGGCGCCGAATCGGTGGACTTCGATCGTCTCGACCCGGCGATGCCGACGGTGTTTCTCTGCCACCACGGCGTGCGCTCGATGCACGCCGCCGCGTTCGCCCTCGACAAAGGCCTTCGCGCGGTGTTCAACCTCGAAGGCGGCATCGACGCATGGTCGCTGACCGTCGACCCGAACGTCCCGCGCTACGGTTGGTAGAGCGCTGCGGCGGCCTCATCGAATTGCTGGAAGAAGTCGTCGATGCCACCGCGAACCGTCGCGACGACGGCCTCATCGCTCACAGGGATGCCGAGATCGGTCTCGGACCAAAGCGTCTGGAACCGAAGCGTGTGCGCAGGGTCATCCGCCTCGATCCATGCGTCTACCGAATAGGACTGCCACACCGTGACGGTCTCGCGATCCCCCGACCAGCTCTTCTCATACCAAGACCGGGCGAGGAAGCCGCGACGCCCGTCTGCAAGCGTCAGCCACCGAAAGTCCTTGCGCAGCTCGAACGTGATCGTCATCAACAAGTTCTCGCGCGTCGCCTCGTTGAACGTCTCGAGGACCTCGCACGTCCCGTCCACGAAGCACATCGGGTCGTCCATCTCTGGAAAGCTGCGATCGTAATGATCGGGCGCCGTGGCCTCGAAGGGGCGTTGATCCGCCTCCGTCTGCGCACGCGCGTGCTCGGCCAAGGGCCGCTCGCTGAGGTAGGCGACGGCGACGCCTGCCGCCAACGCGGGGTCGCGGTCTGGGCGCGTCGGCAGATCCGCCACGTCGTCTTCGGTCAAGTCCGAGAGGGACCACGACCGGTCCAGAACGCTACCCTGAAGGTCAGGGACGGCATCGAGCGCGACGCGAAGGTTCTCCAAGCCATCGGCCGGCACGCTCGGAGTCGGCCAAGCCTGTTCGCGGTAGAGGAACCGCGACAACGCATCGAGATCCTCAGGGGCATCGGGCGGCGGGACGCAGCCCACAAGAAGCATGGCCAGCCACACAATGGGTCCTCGATGCATCTCGTCCCCCCGCACCGCATGCTACCACGGACCGGAGGGAGCTCGCGATGACCGTTCGGCCCACCGACCTCGACCCGATCGTGCTCGTGCTCGTCGGCAAGCCTGCGCGCGGCAAGTCCTACACCAGCCGCAAACTCGCGCAATACCTCGGCTGGCTCGGCTACCGCACACGGGTGTTCAACGTCGGTTCGTACCGGCGCGAGACCTTGGGCGCCGGCCAAGACCACCACTTCTTCGATCCGAGGAACCAGCGCGCCGTTCAGGCACGCCGGGAGGTCGCCTCGCTCGCCCTCCAGGACCTGCTCCAGTGGATCCGCGCGGGCGGCGAGGTCGGCATCTACGACGCGACCAACAGCACCCGAGAGCGACGCAGCTGGGTGCTCGACGCCTGCCACAGCGCGGGCGTCCAGGTCGCGTTCTTGGAGCTCCAATGCGATGACCCTCAGATCATCGAGGCGAACATCCGAGAGACGAAGGTGACGAGCCCCGACTACGAGGGGCGGCCCCCTGAGGAAGCCGCTGCGGATTTCCGGGCTCGGATCGGACATTACAGCAGCACCTACGAACCGGTCGAGGACCCCGACCTGAGGTGGGTGCGGATCGTGGACGCCGGCCGGCAGGTCGTGGTCAACCGGGTGAGCGGCTGGCTTGCCGGACGCATCGTGCCGTTCCTCCTCAACCTGCACCTGCAACCACGACCCGTCTACCTCAGCCGCCACGGCCAAAGCCTGTACAACGTCGATGGGCGGATCGGCGGCGACAGCTCGCTCTCCGCCGACGGCCACCGCTACGCCAACGCGCTCGGCACCTTCCTCGGCGACGAGCTGCCCGCGGACAAGCCACTCGCCGTCTGGACGAGCACGCTCCGCCGCACGATCGAAACGGCGCGACCGAGCGAACGCCCACACCGACCGTGGAAGCTCCTCGACGAGATCGACGCCGGCGTCTGCGACGGCATGACCTACGAACAGATCGAGCGAACGCTCCCGGCCGAATTCGAGGCGCGGCGACAGGACAAGTTCCGCTACCGATACCCCCGCGGCGAATCCTACGAGGACGTCATCGCGCGCCTCGAGCCCGTGGTCCTCGAACTGGAGCGACAGCGATCGCCGGTGCTCGTCATCGCGCACCAGGCGATCCTCCGGGCCTTGTATGCGTACTTCCAGGGGATCCCTCCCGAGACGTGCCCCACGATCCCGATCCCTCTGCACACGGTGGTCCGTCTGCAGCCAGGCGCCTACGGATGCCGCGAGACGCGCTTTCCCCTGTCGCCCGCTGCCGACGCACCGACGGACGCACCATGCCCACCCACATCGCCCGCATCGTCCTTCCTGGCCTAAGTCCCGACGACGTCCGCGCTTGGCACGACCGGCCGGGCGCGTTCGATCGGCTGGCTCCCCCCTGGGCGCGGCTTCAGGTCCACCAACGCCCTCGGCGCATCGCACGGGGCGAGGTCGCGCAATTCGACGCCCCCCTCGGGCCGACACGCCAGCGGTGGACCTCGACGATCGCCGAGGTCAACGATGACGGGTTCGTGGATACCGCACCGCTGCCGCTCGGTGGACGGTGGCGCCACACGCACCGCTGGCTCGCCCACCCCGAGGGGTGCGAGCTCGTCGATGAAGTGGACTGGCACGCCCCGGCTTGGACGACCCCTTTCCTGCGAAGGTGGGTCACTAGGGAGCTGGAACGCCTTACCTCTCATCGGCACGTGCTCCTCGCCGCCGACCTCCAGCGATGGAGCCAGACCCGACACGAACCGCGCCGCGTGATCGGCGTGACCGGCGCGTCCGGGAGCGTCGGAAGCGCGTTGTGCGCGTTCCTGACCACCCAAGGCCACCGGGTGGTGCCCTTCGTCCGCGACGGACAGCGCGTCGGGATCCCGTGGCGGCCGACGCCGGGCGGCGTCCAACCCACCTCACTCGAACCGCTCGACGCCATCGTGCATCTCGCCGGCGCGACGGTGGCGCAGCGCTGGACACCGCGCGCGTTGGCCGAGATCCGCGACAGCCGCGTCCTTGGCACCACAGCACTCGCCGAGGCCATCGCCGCTTCCGAGCGAAAGCCACGGCTCATCTCCGCGTCGGCCGTTGGTTGGTACGGGCATCGCCCCGAAGCGGTCGACGAACAAGCAGCACCCGGCGAAGGTTTTCTCGCTGAAGTCGGCGTCGCCTGGGAGCAGGCGGCCGAGCCGGCCCGGCGTGTTGGCGCAGCGGTCGTGCATCCCCGGATCGGCCTCGTGCTCGACGCCTCCCACGGCGCACTCGCCGGGATGTTGCCGGCGTTTCGCCTCGGACTCGGAGGACCGCTCGGCGCAGGCGACCAGCCCTTCCCGTGGATCGCGCGAGATGATCTGCTCGATGTCCTCGCGCTGGCCACCCGTCCCGAACACCCCGACGGGGTGGTCAACGCCGTCGCGCCCGAGGCCGTCGACCAGCGGACGTTCGCCCTCGCACTCGGACAAGCGCTCTCGCGCCCGGCGCGCCTACCTGTACCGGGCTTCGTCGTCCGCACGCTCGCCGGGCAGATGGGCCAAGCCCTGCTCCTCGAAGGGGCACGCGCCGTGCCTGCGGTGTTACTCCGCCAACGCCACGCGTTCCGCTGGCCTCACCTCCTCCCCGCGCTGCGACACGCCGTCGGCCGTCCCCCTCCCTGAGGTCCCATGCAGCCCGAGTTCTGGCATGAGCGATGGAGGAGCGGACAGATCGGCTTTCACCTCGATCGCGTGAACCCGTCGTTGATCGCGCACGGGCACCACCTCCGCGTCGGCCCGCGCGTCCTCGTTCCGCTCGCCGGTAAGACGCTCGATCTGCAAGCCCTCGCCAACGCCGGGCACGACGTCGACGGCGTCGAGCTCTCCCCGATCGCGATCGACGCGTACTGGCAGGAAGCGGGCGTCACCGCGGAGGTCACGCGCACGGCCCAGGGGCAACGGGTCACGCAATACGGCCGCATTCGCCTGTTCGAGGGAGACATCCTCGCGCACGCGGAGGGGCCGTATGACGCCTGCTGGGACCGAGGCGCGACCGTGGCGCTCCCACCGGACCTGCGTCGCGCCTGGGCCGCCCACCACGCCACGTTGATGCGCCCCGGCGCCGTGACGTTGCTCGTCGCCTTGACCCGCTCACCGCTCGACGACACGGGTCCCCCCTTCTGCGTCTCCGCGGACGAGGTGCATCGGCTGTATGGCGCGACCCACACCATCGCGTGCCTCCACAGCGCGAGCGCAGATCCCGCGCGAAGCGACGTCCCCATGACCGAGACCGTCTGGCGGCTGACTCGAAATGCCTCCCCTGCTCCGGAGTCCCCATGCTAACGACCGAAGACATGCCCAGCGTTGACCTCGCCGACCTGCACAGCGACGACGCCAGCCGCCTGGACCGCGCGGCCAAGGCACTGCGGCTGGGGTTCGGTGACTACGGTCTCGTCACGATCGCCGGACACGACGTCCCCCACGACACCGTCAACGCCTGCCACGACGACTTCGTCGCGTTTCAGCAGCTCCCCGAGCGCGCGAAACAGCCGTACAACCGGCCCGACATCTGGTACCAACGCGGGTGGACGCCGCCCAACACCGAGGCCGCCGTCGTCGCCGGAGGCCAGAAGGACTTCAAGGAGTGCTGGTTCTCGGCGCCGCTGCCCGGTGACCCGCAGGCCACGACGTGGTACCCCGAACTCTACCCCGAGAACCTCGACGTTCCTGAGGTCCCCTCCTTGGCCGGACACCATCGCGCCGTCGGGACCGGCCTCCATGGCGTCGGAGAGCAGCTCCTCGCCGGTTGTGAGCGTGCCCTGGGCCTCGACGACGGCACGTTCAAGGCGTTCATCGACGGCGCCGCGCATGTGACCCGCAGCCTGCTCTACCTCCCGGTGACGGAGGCCGACATCGCGAGCGGCATCCTTTGGGGAGAGGAACACACAGACTTCAACCTGTTGACCGTCCTCGCCGGCGGGCGGTTCTACGATCCTTCGTGGTCTCCTGCCCCCAAGCCCGACGATCGCTCAGGGCTTTACCTTCGCACGCGACCCACGGCGTCGCATCCCCGGGGACGTATGGTGCCAGGACGCGCGCCCGCCGGTCATCTCGTGGCCCAAGTCGGTCAGCAGCTCGAGATCCTCACAGGCGGCACGTTCTTGGCCACCCCGCACGTGATCAAGACACCGGCGACCCCGGGCTGGGCACGCACGAGCATCGCGCACTTCGTCCACGTCCACCCCGAGCGGGTGCTGCGTCCGCTCCCGGCCTTCTTGACGCCCGAGACCATCGCGGCCTACCGGCCTCCCGTCCTCGCAGGCACCTACGCCCTCAAGACGCTCGTCGACATCAGCCTCGCGCCGAAAGAGACGCTGGGGCGCCTCGGCTACCGCCACTACGGGCGACTCGCCGACATCCGCGCCGACGGCGAATGGTAGTTCCCTCGGTCGACGTGGCGAACCCCTGCACCACGTCGACCTAGGCACGCTCGGGCGAGCCGAAAGCGCTCAGCGGCGACGACGAACCGCCGCCGCGAGCAGCGCGAGCCCAAACCAAGCCCGCGACGTCGCACCGACGGCGTCACAACGCGCTTCGGCGCCGCCACCTCGGATCTGGTAGTCGCAGAGGTCGCCCGTGCCGTCTTGATCGGCATCGTCCTGCGCTGCGTTCGACTGGCTCGGGCAGTTGTCGCAGACGTCCCCGAGGCCATCGTCGTCACGATCCTGTTGGTCGGGGTTGAACCGGTCGACACAGTTGTCGATGACGTCGCCGACACCGTCGGGAAGCGGAATGAGCTGGTCGACTTCGTTCTTGCCGAAATCCGAGTCTTCCTGCGAGGGGTTGAAGACCTCGACCGCGTTGTCGCAGAGGTCGCCCACGCCGTCGACGTCGACGTCGGCCTGATCGGCGTTGGGGAAGTCGGGGCAGTTGTCGCAGGTATCGCCGACGGCGTCGCCGTCCCCATCATTCTGAGGACCGGCCGCCAACGGGCAGTTGTCGCAAGCGTCGGGCTGGCCGTCGTTGTCGACGTCGGTCTGGAGGGGATCGGGGTCGAACTTGCAGACATCGCAGAGGTCGCCGACGCCGTCCGCGTCGCTGTCCTTGAGGTTCTGCCGACCATCGCCGGGGCACAGATCGCACGCGTCCCCAAGCGGATCGGGGTCGGAGTTCGCTTGGTCAGGGTTCGGCGTATTCGGGCAGTTATCGCAGACGTCGCCCACACCGTCGTTGTCCGCGTCGGTCTGGCCCGCATTGTAGTCGTTGATGCAGTTGTCGCAGGCGTTGCCGACGCCATCGGGCTGCAAGCCCTCCTCGGCACCGGTGACACCGCCGTCCGCCTGATCGGGGTTGTAGACGTCGTAGCAGTTGTCGCAGACGTCGCCGGTCAGGTCGTAGTCACCGTCATCTTGGTTGGCGTTGGGGATACGACCGCAGTTGTCGCAGTCGTCGCCGACCTTGTCGCCGTCCTGGTCCATCCCCATGTCCTCGATCGTCGGACAGACGTCGCAGACGTCGCCAGCACCGTCGCACTCGATGTTGCGCTGGTCGGGGTTGTAGTTCTGGGCACAATTGTCGCAGGTGGGACCGACTTGATCCGGGTACGGGGTGCCGTCATCGGGCAGCACGCGCGTCGGCGAATCGCCGAGCCCATCCGCGTCTTGGTCTTGCCCCGACACCTCGTACTCACAGCCGAAAACGGCGTAGTCGAAGTACCAGTCCTGGTTGCGCGTCGCAGGGTCGACACCGTCACACTCGGGCTCAAGCGGATCGACCACGCCCTCGTACTGCTCGTCGACGCCGTTGCAGTTGAGGTCTTGGGTGATCAACGTGTTGAAGCACGTCGTGGTCTGTCCGATCGACCAAAGCACCGCGCTCGTCATCAGCTGCGCGCCCTGCGTCGTGGGGATCGGATCGGACCCGTCCGGTGGGTAGAACACCGCATCCCAGAACTGGGCCGCCGGCGGGTAGTACGGCGCAAGCAGGTTCGAAGGTGGGAAGAAGTTGAGCGCGACGACGCGACCCGCGCTCGGCTCGGAGACCGCCACCAGCGGCTCTCCATTCTCCCAGCGAGCGAGCAGCTCCGCACCGGGGGCAACTTGAACGCCCGCCGAGTGGAAGGAACCCGGCCCCCCGTAGAAGTTGACGACGTTGAGGAACACCTCGTGCGTACCGTAAGGTCGAACCTCGCGGATCATCCGCTGCGGCCCCGCAACGCCCGAGTCCGTGCCGTTGAGGGTCAGCGGCACGTACCCGTCGGCGACCAAGCGGCCGCCAAGGTTGTGGCCGTTGGAGAACGCGTACGCACCGACCACGAGGCCGCCACCACCGTCGACGTAATCCGCGAGCAGATCGCCCAACCCGTCAGGATCGAGGAACGGCTGCTCCGCGTAGACGAACACGGCGTCGTACTGCGCCAAGTCCGCTGCATCCGGCGACGCGCCTTCGATCTCGTAGATGTCGACGTCGGGGATCCTGCCGTCGCTGGTGAGGTTGATCTGGACGTCGAAGTTGTACGTCCAGCTCGACGGCGTGCCGAGCACCAGCACGTTCTGCGCGAACGCATCGGACGAGACCGCCGCCAACCCCACAAGCAGCCCATGGCGGCCGATCATCGCGCACCTCCGACCTGCGCCATCGACGTACGCCGCTTGCGCATCATCCAAGCCAACCCAGCCCAAGCCCACCAAGCCCTGGTGCTCTGTGAGCAGCCAAAGACCGCCGTGCTCTCGTCCTCTTCGCCGCCGCCGCGGACCTGAATGTCGCAGACGTCGCCGACGCCGTTGACGTCGAGGTCGACCTGATCCGCGTTCGGGAAGCCGCGGCAGTTGTCGCACGCATCACCGATGCCATCATCGTCACGGTCGGCCTGCTCGCGCTCGCACGCCGCGAGACATCCGCCCGAACAGGTCTCTTCGTTCCGATCGGTGGTCTCAGGGTCGTCGTCGCAGTCCGGCAGCGTGAGCGGCGCGACGAGCGGGCAGACGTCACAGACGTCGCCGATGCCATCGTTGTCGCGATCGACCTGTTCGATGTTCCAGGCCGAAGGGCAGTTGTCGCAGGCATCACCAACGCCGTCGCCATCCTCATCGGCCTGATCGTCGTTGGGCGTGGACGTGCAGTTGTCGCACGCGTTGCCGACCTCGTCGCCGTCCGCATCGGACTGCGTTGGGTTGTAGCGGTCGTCGCAGTTGTCGCAGATGTTGCCGAACCCGTCGTTGTCGTTGTCGAGCTGCAGCGGGTTGGGAATCAGCGGACAGTTGTCGCAGGCGTTGCCGGCCTCGTCGAGGTCGACGTCACGCTGGAAGACCAGCACCTGGTCGTTGGGCAGGAACTGGATGACGACGTTGTCGACGTACCGACAGTTGTCGCACGCGTCACCGAGCGCATCGCCGTCGGAGTTGGCTTGATCGGGGTTGGCGGTGATGCCGTCGACGTCGCCGCGCACGAAGATGCCGGTGTCGGGGGCGTCCTCGGGGATCGCCGTGTCGACCGGCTCGTCCGAGTCGGTGGTATACGGCGGATCCGCGTCGATCTCGTCGACGAGACCCGGCGGACAGTTGTCGCACGCGTCGCCCGTCGCGTCGGCGTCGACGTCAGCCTGATCGGGGTTGCCGATCTCGGGGCAGTTGTCACACACGTCACCGAGATCGTCGGTGTCGAGGTTGGACTGATCCGGGTTGAAGTCCTCGGGGCAGTTGTCGCACGCGTCACCGATGACGTCGAAGTCGACGTCCTCCTGCCCGGGATTGCTGACGATCAAGCAGTTGTCGCACGCGTCGCCCACACCGTCCGGACACATGCCGAAGCAGTCGTTGTCGCTCTGCTGCATCGGGTTGTCGGCGGGCTCGGGTA
>JBEIFN010000042.1:0-11248 GCA_040382435.1 Alphaproteobacteria bacterium | reverse complement strand
CGCCCCCGACCGCATCCCGCCCGAGACGCGCGCACGCTTGGCGCTGCTGATCGGCCCTTACGTGGGCTGAGCATGATGACGACGGGTGCGGTGAGGTTCTTGCGTGTGGGGGGCCTCGGGGTCGTTTGGGCGTGCACCGCGATGCCCGATCCGGTGCCGCCACCGGATTCGGCGGTCACCGAGACGCCGTCGGACACTTCACCCACCGCTTGGCGCAGCGCGCTGTACCCCGACGACTGGGTCCCAGGGCACGGCGTTGACGACGCGGTGCTGCCCGATGTCAGCTACGCGGGATGGCACCACGGCGAGGGGGACCCGCCCTACGTCGCCGGTCCGATCTTCGAGGTCGCTGCTCCCTCGGGGGGCGACGACACCGCGGCGCTGCAGGCCGTGATCGACGCGGCGGCAGCCGGTGGGGTGGTCCTCCTCGCGCCGGGCATGTACCGAATCGATGGGTTGCTCCGTCAGCCGTACAGCGGTGTGGTGCTGCGCGGGGCCGGGCAGGAGGCGACGACGCTGTGGTTTACGCGCGGCACCGGGATGTCGGACACCTCGCACCTCACGGTTGGCGGCCAGGCCACTCTGGGGACCCCGCGCCCCTTGGTCGCGGACGCCGCGCGCGGTGACTTCGTCGTCCAAGTCGGGGACGTCAGCGGGTTCTCGGTCGGCCAAGATGTCGGAATCGGCTGGACGATCACGCCAGACTTCGTCGCAGAGCACGGGATGACGGGGGTCTGGACCGTGTTCCTGGATCAGTGGGCGACGGTGTTCCGACGTCGCATCGAGGCGATCGACGCCGAGACCGGCACGATCACGCTCGACGTCCCGCTGCGCTACCCCACGAAAACCGTACACGGGGCGGCGCTTGTGCCGATGCTTGGGTTGGTGCATGAGGTGGGGGTGGAGGACCTCGCGGTGGCCACGGCCGGCGCATGGGCCGACGCCTGGTCCAACGACCGGAGCCACGCGATCCGGCTCCAGGGGGTGGTCGACGGCTGGGTGCGGCGTGTTCGGTCGGTGCCCTCGCCGGGCGATACGAGCGATCGCGGCGATCACCTCGCGAGCGGCGGGGTGCTGATCCTTGGCAGCAGCCGGGTGTTGGTCGATGCGGTGACGATGTCCGAGGCGCAGAACCGCGGCGGCGGCGGCAACGGCTACTTGTTCGAGGTCCAACAGGTGAGCGAGGTGCTGCTGCGTGACTGCGTCGCGCGGGCTGGTCGGCACAACTTCATCCAGAACTGGGGCTTTGGGACCAGCGGCGTCGTGTGGCTGCGGCCGGTGAGCGAGTCCGGCAAGGCGCTGTGGTCTCAAGACAGCGAAACGCTGGGGACGACAGGGTTTTCGGAGTACCACCACAGCTTGGCGATGGACAACCTCGTCGACGGTGCTTGGGTGACCGACGGCTGGAAGGCCGTGGACCGAGGCCTCGAGAGCAGCGGTGCCGGCGTCACGGCCACGGGGAGCGTCTTCTGGAACACGCGAGGCACTGGCTACCTTCAGTCCTTTCAGGCGGGGCTCGGGTTTGTTGTTGGCACCGACGGCGTCGAGGTGCAGACCGAGATCTCCGATCTGCCCGACCGTCGGGGGACGGCACCTGCCGACTGGACGGAGGGGGTTGGGGCAGCGGCGACGCTGACACCGACGAGCCTGTACGAAGATCAGCGCGCGCGCCGCTTGGCTCGCGGAGAGCGGCTCTGGGCGCCTTAGGCGCGGCGGCGACGGAGCGTGAGCGCCGCGAGCGCGAGCCATGGCCATGGCCCGCGCGGCGCGCCATTGCAGCCGCATCCGGCGTCCTCGGCGGTCTCGTCGGTTGGGCCGTCCTCGCTCGTCGCGGCGGTCTCGGTGGATGGCGTGTCGCTGGGCGTGTCGACGCCCGCTGGGGGGTCTTCACCGCCCGAGGGAGCCTCGGGGGTGTCGGTGGGGGCACCCTCACCCCCGCCCGTGGACGGCGCGACGACGCAGGAGCCGACGCTCGGGTCGCAGATCATGCCTTCCGCGGTGCAGTCGATCACGTCGCTGACCACGCCGAGATCGCAGCGGGTGAGCAGGTCCCCGTCGCAGGTTCCGCCGTTGGCGTGGCCCAAGCATGTCGGC
Source organism: Alphaproteobacteria bacterium (assembly GCA_040382435.1). Lineage (GTDB taxonomy): Bacteria > Myxococcota_A > UBA796 > UBA796 > JBEIFN01. The sequence continues at coordinate 9,154 of JBEIFN010000042.1, read as the reverse complement.
TCGATGCAGTACGCGCCCCAGACGTCCTCGCCGCAGGTGTCACCGGTGGCGCAGGTCGTCGTGGTGAACGTCCCGCGGGCGCAGCTGCCGAGCGTGCCGCTGTCGATGCAGTACGCGCCGTTGCCGCCAGCGAGACACTGCGGGTCGACGCAGAACGCGCCGAGGGCGTCGTCCTCGCAGGTCGTGCCGAACGCGCCGCAGTCCCCCTCGGACCAAGCGCCATCGGTGCATGCGTCGAATGTGGTCGCGCCGTCGCACGCGCTGAAGTTGCCGCGGCCCGCCGGGCAGCGGGCATCTACGCAGTACGCGTAGCCGCCGTCCTCCTCGCAGGTCGCGCCGAACGCTGCGCAGTCGCCGCTGCTCGCTCGTCCGCCGGTGCAGGTCTGTAGGACCGTGCCGTTGCAGCTCCGGCCGTTCTCCTGTCCCGCGCACGCCGCGTCGATCGCCTCGCGGTACAGCAGCGCGAGGTGGTTGGCGACGACGCGCTCGCTGCCGTCGGTGGGCGTGTTCAGCACGTCGCCTTCGACCCACAGCGTGCTCGAACCGCCCCCGTCGAGCATCGCCGCGTCGTAGCAGCCGAGCGTCGCCATGAAGTCGGCCGTCTCGTTCCACGTCATGCCCCGCGACCACGTCACGCGGCCTTGGATGACCACCAGCCACAGGTGGACCCCGTCGGCCTCGAGGCACAGGGCGGAGCGCGGGTGGCGGTCGACGGCGTAGAAGGAGCCGCTCCGATGCTGCACGGCGCCGGCGCGCATCAGCGTGGCGTTGTTGGTGCCGATCGCGTTGAACAGTCGCCCCTGGGACCAGAACGGCGGCAACGGGTCGAAGTCGATGCTGCAGGCCTTGAAGATGTCGCACGCGAAGTACGACCAGCTCTCGACGTGCGGGTGCCACAGCTCGCCGTCGCCGATCGACAGGCCCACCGTGTTCCACGTGTCGGACCAGTCACCGTTGATCGCGATCAACGCGCCGACCTCGCGGGCGTAGCCGCCCGTGGTCTGATGCCGCTCGTCCTCCTTCGTGGCGCGGACCGCGAGGTTGGGCAGGCTCAGGTCGGCGCGGACCGCGTAGGCGACGTTGGGGTCGGCAGGGATCGTGCGCTCGAGGCGGTCGATGCCGGGCCGCACATTCGTCCAAGTGTCCGTCGCGAACGCGGTCAGCGTCCCAAGCAGTAGCGCGAGCATGGCGACCTCGGGGGAGGGATCTTAGGACGACGCTGCGGACACACCGTGTTTTGGAGGACCGATGGCGGCGTCCAACGAGACGGTCTTGGTGACCGGGGTTGCGGGCTTTATCGGCTTTCATGCAGCCCGTCACGCGCTGGCCGCGGGCGCGCGCGTGCTCGGCATCGACCATCTCGGCCCCGTGTCGGTCGCGCGCAACGTCGAGGACCTCGTCGCCGACGGGATGGTGTTTCGTCGCCTCGACGTTCGCGACACCACGGCGCTGACGTCGTGGATGCGCACCGAGCGCGTGGATCGCGTCCTGCATCTCGCTGCGGAGTCGCACAACGATCGTGCGATCCTCGCGCCGATGTCGTTCGTCTCGACCAACGTCGAGGGGACGGCGAGCGTGCTGGAGGCCGCGCGCCACGCGGGTGTGCGGCGGGTGGTGGTCGTCAGTACGATCGAGGTCTACGGCGAACAAGCCGAGGGTGCCCCGCCCTTTGACGAGCGCTCGCCCATCGACGCGCGCACCCCCTATGCGGCGAGCAAAGGGGCTGCGGATGTGCTGACGCGCGCTTGGGCCCGCACCTATCCCGGGCTCGAGGTCGTGCTGACGCACGCGGCGAACAACCTCGGGCCTCGCCAGCTCCCTGAGAAGTTGATTCCGCGGTCGATTTTGGAGGTTCTCGCTGGACGGCCGATCCCGCTGTACGGGGATGGGCGTTACGCCCGGGACTGGCTGGCGGTGGAGGACCACGTCGAGGGCCTGTGGCGCGCCGCGCATGCTCCGGTGTCGCCGGGCGAGGTCGCCGTTGTCGACTTCTCCGCGCGGCAGGTCTGGAGCAACGAGGCGATCGCCACCGCGATCCTGAGGCATCTCGGTCGTCCGATCGAGGGAAACATCGCTTGGGTCGCCGATCGCCCGAACCATGACCGCGTCTACGCCATCGACCCGTCGCACGCGGAGCGCTGGCTCGGCTGGCGCGCCCAGACGTCGATCTCGACCGCGCTCGCCGCTACGGTCGACTGGTACGTCGGCCACGAGGCGTGGTGGGCGCCCCTGCGCGACCGCCCGCTCGCCGTTGACTGGCGCGACCGCTGGTTCCCAGGACGCGGTTGATCCACCGCCGTCGACGCCCGCGGGCGTTATGCGCGGCGGCGGCGAGGTGGGGATGTTTGCGGAGGCGCGCAGGATGGTGGCGGTCTCGGAGCGCCCAGGGGCGTTCTCCGTCGATGTCAGCCCGGCTTGGTACCAAGGTCGTGGAGCGTACGGCGGCTTGGCCAACGTCTGGTTGCTCGACGCGATGGCCTCGGTGGTGCGGCCGGGTCGAACGGTGCGCACGCTGCACGTGCACTGCGCGGCGCCGATCGAGGCGGGCAGGGTCGAGGTCGTCGCCGAGCGCATGCGCGAAGGAGCGCGCGTCTCGCATGCGTCCGCACGCCTGCTCCGCGACGGCGCCGTCCAGGCATTCGGGACCGCGACCTTCGCCGCCGTGCGCGGCGTCGACGAGGACGAGGTGGCAGGCCCGGTGCCGCCGCCGATGGACGACGACCTCCCGCTCGCCGCGCTGCCGCCGATCCCGGGGCTGCCGGCCTTCTGCCAGTTCGTGGCCTACGCTTTTGGCTGGGGAAACCCGCCCTATTCGTCCTCGACCGACCGCCACTTCGGCGGGCGCTGCCGGTTCCTCGGAGGTGGTCGGGCCGACGCCGGCATGCTCGCCGCGCTCGCGGACGTCTGGCCCCCCGCCGAGCTCGCCGCGATGGCGGTGCCGCGTCCTGCCGCCACGGTCGACATGACGCTGCGGTTTGCTGGCAGCTGGCCGGTTTACGACGACGACGCGGTGTTTCGGTATGCGGTCCGCGGCGGCGCTCGGCGCGACGGCTACACCGGCGAGGTCGGTCACCTGTGGGGGCCTGACGGTCAGCACCTCCTCTCGGTGGAGCAGCTCGTTGCCCTCCTCTGAGCCCAAGGTTCCGCCGCCGGGTCCGATCGCGCTGCTCGCGCCGCTCGTGGCGTACGGGGTCGTTGAGGCGGTGTGGGGCACGCGCGCCGCGGTCGCGGTGTCGATCGCGCTCGCGCTTGGCGAGGTCGTCCTCTCGCGCTGGCGGTACGGTGCCGTGCCTCGCTCGCTGTGGGCCTCGGCGGCGCTGATGGTCGTGCTCGGCGTGCCCTCGCTGTGGAACGACGACCCGCTGTGGGTGCGCTGGACCCCGGTGATCGGTGATCTGCTTTTCGCGGGTGGCCTCACGGTGGCCACGCTGCGGGGCGCGAGCCCGACCGAGGCCGTCCTCGTCGAGCAGCTCCCGGCCGCCGAGCTCACCCCTGAGCTGCGGGCTTGGGCGCGGCGTTTTGGCTGGCGTCTGGTCTTGGTCAGCCTGGTTCACGCCGGTTGGGTCGCGGCGGTCGTCGATGCCGAGACGTGGACCTGGACGTGGGTGAGCGGGCCGGGCCAGTTCGGGTTGCTGGGCGCGTTGGTCGGCGTGGAGTGGTGGACGAGCCGGGCCTCCGTCGATCGGGCTTAGCGGTCCGACGCCGTTTGGCCGGTCCAGTGACGGAACACGGCGACGGCGACGGCGAGCAGCGCTGGGCCGACGAAGACACCGACGAAGCCGAACGCGAGCAGGCCGCCGAGGACGCCGGCGAGGACGAGCGCGAAAGGCAGCCCGTTGCCTTGGCTGATCAGCAGCGGCTTGACGATGTTGTCCACCGTCGAGATCACGAGCAGCCCGTAGAGGAACATGAAGACCGCAGCGCCCGGACGGTCCACGCTCGCGAGCCAGACCGAGGCGCCGATCCAGACGATCGGCGGACCGGCGGGGATGAGGCTGAGTACGGCGGTTGCCAGCGACCCGACGAGCGCGAGCGGGACATCGAGAATCCATAGACCCACGAAGGCGAGCCCCCCTTGCGCCGCGGCCGTGCCGGCGATGCCGAGGACGACGCCCTGCAAGGTGTCGTGAACGACGCCGAGGAGCTCCTCGCTGAACTCGCCGACCAACCGCCGCCCGCCGGCGCGCACGGCCGCCAGGAGCCGGTCGGCGTCTCGGTAGAGGAAGAAGGAGATGAAGATCGCGGTGGCCGTCTCGACGATGCCGCGCCCGATGACCTTACCGGCCTCGACGACGATCGCTTGCGCGGGGTCGAACACGCCGGCGGCGGCTTCGGCCAGCGCCTCGCGGTCGGTGGTCAGCTCCTGCCACTTCAGCGTCAACCAGTCCGAAGCGCCGGGGATCTCTGTGAGGAACGAGGGCGGCGAGAAGGCGCCCGTCTCGATGTTGGCGCGGACGTCCTTGATCAGCCCCGCGACGGTGCCTGCGGCCTCGCTCGCGAGCAGGATCGTCGGGAACAAGAGGAGAAACGCGAGCAGGGCCGTCATCAGGCTCGCGGCCAGCGTCGCGCGACCTCCGACGGCGGTGCGCAGACGGCGGAACAGCGGCCAGGTGCTCAAGACGACGATCAACGCCATCAAGGAAGCGGTCAAGAAGGGCCGGAGCACGACGGCGCAGCCCAAGATCAGCAGGGCGAGCGATGCGGTGCGAAGGATCCGCTCTTGCGGACGGGCGGTGCTCATGCGGCGCCTCCGGCGGCAGCATACGCTGCCTGCGGGGGTTGTCGATGCGGGGTCTTTGCAGGCGCGTGGTGAGCATCGCCGCGGCGGTCGCAGCGCTCGGCTCGGGCTGCGTCACCCAAAGCGTCTGTGACGCCAGGGTGGCCGAAGCGCGCGCGCTGGGCGCTGCCGACGCGGCGGGGTGTGTGCTTGCGCCCGAAGCGCTCGAGGACGCGACCTGCGGCGGGACCGACCGGCAGCCGGCCCTGACCTACCTCGCGGCCTGGTGTGAGGAGGTCTCCCTCGACTGTGCGCGGGGTCTACCCGGAGCTTACGCCACCTGTTTTGGTGGTGGTCCCGACACGGGGCTCGGGGCGGTTGGGCGCTAGGTTTCGGCGTCCGCCACGGGGGGAAACAACCCCGCGCCGGTCTCCCACGCGCGTGTCAGGTCCTCGGGCCACGGCGCTTGCACCGTCAGCGATCCGCCTCGGGGATGCGGCACCGTGACCTGCGCTGCGTGCAGGAGCTGGCGTTGTGCGCCCGCTGCCTGGTGCGTCCGTTCGTCGACGCCCTCCGCCTGCGCCCGCAAAAACACCTCTGGCGGCACTCCGTACAGGCGATCTCCCCACAGCGGTAGGCCGACGTGGTGCAGGTGAACCCGGATTTGGTGGGTTCTTCCGGTGTGGATGCGGCAGGAGACCAACGTCCGGTCCGGGTGGCTTCGCACGCCGAGCACCTCGACGTCGGTTCTGGCATCGGCGCCGTCGGCGCGGACGGCCTGTTGGATCCGGATCTCTCCCTGGGCCTCACCGATCGGGGCCTCGATCGAAAGATGGGTGAACGACGCGCGGCCCTTGCACAGCGCGACGTAGCGCTTGACCGTGCCTTCGTCGTGGAGGTGGGCCTTGACGAACCGGTTGGCGTCGGGCGTTCGCGACAGCAGCTGCACGCCGGTCGTGTCGCGGTCGAGCCGATGGATGAGGTCGACCGGCTCCCCGGGGACCTGGGCGCGTAGCAGGCGAATGACCGACCATGCGTACGCTGTTCCGACCGGGTGCGCGAGCAGGCCCGCGGGCTTGTCGATCGCCACGAGGTCGTCGTCGACGTGGAGGATGGGCGGGGTGGGCGGCGGTGGACCGCCGGGTGCCAGGCCGTCGATGAACAGATGCACGAGGTCGCCACCGCGGACGAGGTGCGCGGCGTCGAGTGCCACGCCGTCGGGGCGTAGGACACGGCCGTCTCGGACCGCAGCGGCGAAGAACGACCGGCTGCGGTCGGCGAAGCGAGACGCGAGGAACCGATCGAGCCGCATCCCGTGGCCGACATCGGGGACGACGACGCGGCGATACGGGGCGACGTCGCCCTCGTCGATGCCCTCCAGCCCGTCGGCGGCGGCCGCGACCACGGCGTCGAGCAGGGCGTCGCGATCCCCGCGTCGGCCGGTGTCGGCAAAGCCCGAGGCCTCCCATCGACACAGGCGCCAGCACGCGGGGTGGTCGTGCGTCAGCCGCGCGACGGGGCCGAGGGGACCTGCGATGACGACGGTGCCGCCTTCGAGCTGTGCGGTGGCGAGCGGAAAGCCCCTGCGTTGGAGCTGCCAGGTCAGGGCGCGGACATCGGCGGGGGTCGCACGGAGCATGGCGCCTCTCTGCCGCGCGCCGGCCTCGCTGTCACGCGCGACGTGGCGCGGTTAGCCACGCGGTCGGAGGGATCGGGTGCGCAGCGACGTCATCGTGGTGGGGGCGGGTCACGCGGGCTGTGAGGCGGCGGCCGCGGCAGCGCGGCTGGGCGCGCGGGTCGTGGTTTGCACGCACGACGTGGCGGCGACCGCGCGGCTGTCATGCAACCCGGCGATCGGAGGCCTGGGCAAGGGACACCTCGTTCGGGAGCTCGACGCCCTCGGGGGCCTGATGGCGCGCGCCGCCGACGCCACGACGGTTCAGTTCCGCCACCTCAACACGCGCAAGGGCCTCGCGGTGCGCAGCAGCCGGGCTCAGGTCGACGTCGACGCTTATCCGGCGGCGATGGCGGGCTTGCTGTCGCAGATCCCCGGCATCGCTTGGGTTCGCGGTGAGGTGGTCGGCTTGGTCGAGATCGCGGGGCGCATCGACGGCGTGGTGCTCGCCGACGGGAGCCAGGTGCGTGGGGACGCCGTGATCCTCACCACGGGTACGTTCCTCGGGGGCGTCATGCACCGCGGCGAGGAGCGGACGCTCGGGGGGCGCGTGGGCGATGGCGCGGCCACGCCGCTCGCCGAGGCGCTGCGCTCGCGCGGCCTGCGCGCGATGCGGCTCAAGACGGGCACGGTGCCACGCGTGCACCGCGACAGCGTCGCTTGGGAGCGGCTGCCGATGCAGGAGGCTTCGTCGCCAGACGGTCGCCTGTCGTTCGCCACGGTCGCGCGCGGCGTCGCACCGCTCGAGGTCCGCAGCACCTACACCAACGCCGTGACGCACGCGATCATCACCGAAAACCTGCACCGCTCGCCGATGGTCACCGGTGCGATCGAGGGCGTCGGGCCTCGCTACTGTCCGAGCGTCGAGGACAAGGTGCGGCGCTTCGCCGATCGCGAACGGCACCTGCTGTTCCTCGAACCTGAGGGCCACCACACCCCTTCGGTTTATGTCGGCGGACTGTCGACGTCGCTGCCGGCCGAGGTCCAAGACGCCGTGGTGCACAGCATCGAGGGCCTCGAACGCGCCCGGATCCTTCGCCATGGCTACGCGGTCGAGTACGACGCCTACGACCCTCGCGACCTCGGTCCAGACCTCGCGCATCGCGGCTGGCCGGGCCTGTTCCTCGCCGGTCAGATCAACGGCACCTCGGGCTACGAGGAGGCGGCGGTGCAGGGCTTCGTGGCCGGTGTCTCGGCTGCTCAGCGCGCCCCGTTCACGCTCTCGCGCACCAAAGCCTACCTCGGCGTGTTGATCGACGACCTGCGGACCGCGGGCGTCGGGGGCGAGCCGTACCGCATGCTGACCAGCCGCGCCGAGCATCGCTTGTTGCTCCGAGAGGACAACGCCGATCGCCGGCTGATGCCGATCGGACGGGCGCTGGGGCTCATCGACGACGCAACATGGTCGGCGTTTGAAGCCCGCAACACCGCGCGCGTGCAGGCCGAGTCGATGCTCGATCAGATCGTTCCTGCCACCGAGGAGGTGGTGGCCGCCGCGCGCGCGCTGGGGACGGCGCCGCCGACGCAAGCGGCCTCGGCGCATGCTTGGCTGCTCCGGCCCGAGGTCGACTGGGCGGGCCTGCGCACGCTGTGTCCGACGCTCCCCGAGCTGTCGGAGGACGTCGCGGAGGGCCTGACCGTGGACGTCAAGTACGCGGGCTACGTCGCCCGCGCGGAGCGCCGCCTCGAACAAGCCGCGCGGAGCGAGCATGTCGCGCTACCGGCCGATGCCGCATGGGCGGCGGTGCCCGGCCTGAGCACCGAATGTCGGGAGCGGATCGCCGCCGCGCGGCCCGCCGATGTCGGGAGCCTGTCGCGCATTCCAGGCGTGACGCCGGCGGCGGTCAGCGCGGTCCTCGTCTGGCTCGCCGCGGGCATGGGGACGCAGGCAGCAGCACGAGATGACGCCGCACGCAGCCGTCCGTCGACGGGCGCGTGCTAGTCTGACCCCGCCGAGGAGGCCGCATGAACGCCGCGCCCCACATGCCGAGCGCCTACCTGATCCTGCCCGAACAGGGCGAAGCGACCCTTCGCGACCTGCAGACGCACGCGCGCAAGGTGGCGCTCGCGCGGCTGATGACCCACCCGCTCTCGCTGCTGACGCCTGAGCTTCGGCGCGCGCTGCCGCCCGTGCGTCGACTGTTGGGCGATCTGGCGCGCCAGCAGCCCGCGTTGCTGTTCGAAGCCCTCGCCTCGCCCGACGTGCTGCCCGCCTTGCTGATCGCCGAGGTCGGACCCGATCTGACCGGTCAGTCCCCCGACGCGATGTTCCGGGCGGCGGTGCCCCCGTTGCTCGCGGTGCTCGCGCACAAAGCCCGCGCCGCAGTTCGCGAGACGGTGCTGTGGGACGTCCCGGTCACCGTTCTCCCTGACCCGCTGGGTCACCGGCTGTTTCGCTTCGACCCGCCCGCCCGGGGCCTCGTGCTCGATCCGATGGGGCTGGAGATCGCGCTGACTGGAGACCGGACGATCCGCGTCCCGGCCGCTCCCGCGGGCTTGGAAGGTGTCGATGGCGTGGTGACCGAGCGCCCCTTCCATCCGCTCCACCCCGAGCTCCCGCGCCTTCAGTTCGCGATGTACGACAGCAACCCGCTGTCGATGTACGAGGCGCATCCCGAAAAGTTCGGCAACGCGATCAGCCTCGGAGATCGGCCGCTGAGCGACTGGCTGACGCTGTTTCGCGAGGCGCTCGACCTGATCAAGCTGACGCTGCCGACGTGGTTCGACGAGCTCAAGTCGACCCAGCGCAGGTTCGTGCCCGT
>JBEIFN010000041.1:0-11274 GCA_040382435.1 Alphaproteobacteria bacterium | reverse complement strand
TGGTCAAACCAAGCGACTCGACCAGTCGGTACATCCGGGGCTGGCCCGGCCCGATCCACTGGCCTCCCTCCTCGACCGTCGTGCCTTCGTGCACCAAGGTCCTCGTGCGCCCGCCGACGCGGTCGCGTGCCTCGAGGACGAGCACCCGTTGTCCTGCGGCGCGCAGTCGCTCCGCGGCGACCAGCCCGGAGAGCCCGGCCCCGAGGACGAGGGTGTCGACGTCGGGGCCGTTCGTCATGGCGTGCGCCTCGGGAGGGGGTTGCCGTTGTCGTCGAGGCGCGGCCGACCTCGGCGAGCGGTCTCGGCGGGAGGTGCTTGCACGTCGGGGGCCACTGGCGAGCCGCCGGCCTCGGGGCGGTCGTCTGATGGCGCCGAGACCCCGGTGTCTGCGGCATCGACGGGGCTGTTCGTTGCCCCCGACGTCGCGCCCGCGCCGGTGAAGGCTGCGCCCGAGACGTCGGCGGCGCCGTCGCCTGCGACCCACGGCAGGCGCATCCCGGGCGTGTAGTGGCGGTACGCGCGCGTGAGCAGGTCGAGCTTGGTCGCGATGGCGGGATTTTCGGACGCCGCGCGTTGGGCGCGCGCGGGGTCAGTGAACGCGACCTCCGCGAGCTCGGCGAAGTCCTCATGCCGGTTCTTGCTTGCGTACCGGCTGATGAACCCTTGGCGCCACCACGTGGCGAGGTCGACGTCCTTGGTCTCGACGTCGTCTTGCAGGTTGCCGTTGTAGGGTGCCGACGCCGCCACCCACACCTCGGCCGGGAAGTCCTCGGAGAACTCGATCAGGTGGGCGATCTCGTGGTGCAGCGTGGATGCGAGGCCTTCTGCGGTGGTCCTGTCACGGATCGCGAGGTCAAACCGCTTCTTGGCCGGGACGGCCGCGCCGAGGAACGGCGTCCCTCGCATCCGCAGCTTGCCGTAGATGTACAGGTCCGTCATCTTGTCGCCGCGGATCGAGGACGGATAGCCGAGGATCAGCGACTCGATCATCGGGAGCGCGATCATCGCTTTGTCGAGCTCGACGGGGCCACGTTCGGAGGTCACCAGCCGCGGGTCTTCTCCGATGTCGCCGACGAGGTGCAGGTCTAGACCCGTGCTGTCCTCGAACGCGGCGATCGCGGTGTCGAGGTCGGCGGGGCGGTCGGCGGCGGAGGCCGTGGCGCCCCACAGGCCGAGGACGATCGGTCCCGCGATGCGCATCGGTCAGGTCGCCGGGCGTGGGCCGGCGGCGAGGACCTCGGCCGGCATGTGCGGCATGCGCCCGACGGCGTCGGCGAATACGCGCGCGAGCTGGTCACGGGCGGCGTCGTAGGCAGCGCGGTCGGCCCAGAAGTTCGCGGGGTTGAGCAGCTGGGCGTCGACGCCGGGCACGGCCTTGGGGACCTGGACCTGGAACACGGGGTCCCACGTGAAGTTGTCGTCGCCGAGGTCGATCTTGCCGTCGCGGATCGCGTTGATGATCGCCTTGCTCGCCAAGATGTCGACGCGGCCTCGACCGGGAACGTTCGGGCCGAGCCAGCCGGTGTTCACGAGCCAGACCCGCGTGCCGTGCGTGACGATGAGGCGCGCCAGCAGGTCCATGTAGAAAGCGGGCTTGAGCGGCATGAAGGGCTTGCCGTAGAACGCGGAGAACACGGGCTTGGGCTCGACGACGCCCTTCTCGGTACCGGGCATCCGGCTCGTGAAGCCGGCCGCGAAGTGGTAGCGGGCGGCGTCGACGCTCAGCAAGCTCACGGGCGGCAGGACGCCGAACCCATCGGCGGCCAAGAACGTGATGTTCTCAGGAGCGCGTGCCTTGCCCGACGCTTTGGCGGACGGCACGAAGTCGAGCGGGTAGCCGACGCGGCCGTTCGCGGTCCATTCGGTGTTGTCGTAGTCGGGGACGCCCTCGGCGGTGTGCCAGACGTTCTCGCACACCGCACCGGTGCGGATCGCGTCCCAGATCTCGGGCTCCTTGTCGTGGCGGAGCTTCTCGGTCTTGGCGTACTGACCACCTTCCATGTTCGAGACGACGTCCTCGCCCTGGGCGTCGATGTCGATCACGATCTGGTCGTCGGCGACGGGGTAGCCGGTGTTGGACAGCGTGGTCTTGCCGGTGCCCGACAGCCCGGCGTGGAGCGCGCTCTGTCCACCCTCGCCCTCGGACGCGCCGGCGTGCATCGTGAGGATTCCCTTGAGAGGAAGCCTGAAGTTCTGCACCGCGAAGATCGACTTCTTGATCTGGCCGTTGTAGTACGTGCCACCGATGATCGTCGTGCGCTCGCCGAGGTGCGTCAGGATGAACGTGCCGCCGTTGGTGCCGTCCTCGGCGTCGGCTTCGGCCGCGGGCGCGTGCAGGATCGTCCAGCCTTCGCCCGCCGGCCAACCGGCATCCACGCCGGCTTCCTCGCAGCGCAAGAAGATGTGCCGCGCGAACAGCGCACCCGGCGCGTGGTGGGTGACGACGCGAACGGGCAAGCGGCTCGCGTCGGTGCGGCCCGACACGCCGTCGACGACGTACAGCTCCGCGTGCGCCGACAGCGTGGCCTGCGCGCGGGCCTTGAGCTTGTTCCACACGGCGACGGAGCACGGCAGGTTGTCCCACGCATCGCGCGAGGGATCGCCCCAGTTCATCAGGTCGTCGAGGCTGCGGCCGTCGAAACGCAACGACGGATCATTGACGTAGAACGAGGACTTGGCTGCGCGACCGACGTTGGGGCGGGTGTCGTGGTGAAGCGCACCGTTGGACAGCAGCGTGCCCTGGCCGAGCCGCAGCGCGTCGTGCACGAGCGCGTCGACGTCGCGTTGGTGGTGGACCGCGCCGCTCGCCGTGACGCCGAGTTGGGCGAGTAGGTCGATCAAGGCGGGCCGGTCGAGGGTCGAGTGGGTGGGCATGGACGGCTCCCTGGCCGCCGGTGGGGCGACCGCGCAGGGAGTGGGCCTAAGCGCGCGGGGCTTGGTGCGCCAGCCCCAAAACGCAACGACGGCGGGAACCGCTGAGGCCCCGCCGCCAAGGGTCGATCGGGCGTCAATCAGAACAAGAACAGCATCTCGCGGTACTTCGGGAGCGGCCAGAGGCTGTCGCGGACGAGGCCCTCGATCGTGTCCACCGCGTCGCGGACGGCGTCGAGCGCCGGTGTGACGTGGGTGACCGTGGCGTGGGCGTGGTTGTCGCTGTGGTGGACGGCTTCCCACGCGGTGTCCAGCCCGGCGCGCGCGGTCTCAAGCGTCTCGACCGCCGTCGTCAGCGCGGCCGTGCGCTTGGCCGCCGCTCCGACGCCGGAGAGCGCCTTGAGTTCGTCGAACGCAGCCGGCAGGATGCTGCCGTCGACGAGCTGCCGGATCAGGTCGCTCTCGATGTCGGCGGCCTTGACGTACTGCTCGGTGAGGACGTTGTAGCGGCTCTCGACCTCGGCCGGCGAAAGGACGCCGAACTTGTTGAACACCTCGATGCTGCTGCTCGCCATGATCTCGTCGAGGGCGGCCGGCGTCTTGGCGTGGTTCTTCAGACCGCGCGCCGAGGCGGTGACGACCCACTCGTCGCCGTAGCCGTTGCCGTCGAAGCGCGCCGGGCTCGACGCCTTGATCGCACGCTTGATCGCGGCGAACGCTGCGTCCGCGCCGCCACCGGCCTCCTGGATCCACCCGGTGATCGTCGTCAGACCATCGGCGACGATCGTGTTCATCACCGTCATCGGCCAGGCGGGGTTCTGTGCCGAGCCGACCGCCCGGAATTCAAACTTGTTCCCAGTAAAGGCGACGGGGCTCGTGCGGTTCCGGTCGGTGTTGTCCTTCGCGACCTGCGGGATGCTGCTCACGCCGAGCTCGAGCATCGCTTGGGTCGGGCTGGCGGGCAGGTCGCTGTCGTTGGCGAGTGCGTCGCAGATCTTGCCGAGCAGGTCGCCGAGGAAGACCGACATGATCGCCGGGGGGGCCTCGTTCGCGCCGAGACGGAAGTCGTTGCCGTAGCTCGCGACCGACGCGCGGAGCAGGCCGCCGTGGCGGTGAACCGCGAGCAGCACGGCGGCCATCACCGCGAGGAAGCGGAGGTTGGACGAAGGATCGTGTCCGGGCTCCAGCAGGTTCTCACCGTCGGCGGAGAGCGACCAGTTGTTGTGCTTGCCACTGCCGTTTACGCCGGCGAACGGCTTCTCGTGGAGAAGCACGCGGAACTCGTGCCGCAGGGCGACGCGCCGCAAGATCTCCATCGTCAGCTGGTTGTGGTCGACCGCGACGTTGACCTCGGCAAAGATCGGCGCGATCTCGTACTGCGCGGGCGCCACCTCGTTGTGGCGGGTCTTGGCCGGCATCCCGACCTTGTACAGCTCGACCTCGACCTCCTGCATGAAGGCTTGGACGCGGGCGGGGATCGAGCCGAAGTAGTGGTCTTCGAGGCTCTGGCCCTTGGGGGGAGCGGCGCCGATGACCGTGCGCCCGCCGATCGCCAGATCGGGGCGCAGGGCCCAGTAGGCCCGGTCGACCAAGAAGTACTCCTGCTCGCAGCCCAGCGTCGGGATCACGCGGTCGGCCTCGTTGCCGAGCGCGCGGAGCAGCGACTTCGCCGCCGCGTCGATCGCTTGCATCGAACGCAGCAACGGGGTCTTCTGGTCGAGCGCTTCGCCGGTGTAGCTGATGAACGCCGACGGGATGCACAGCGTGTTGCCGTTGGGGTTCTCCATGATGAAGATCGGGCTCGACGGGTCCCACGCCGTGTAGCCGCGCGCCTCGAAGGTCGAGCGCATGCCGCCTGAGGGGAACGAGCTCGCGTCCGGCTCGGACTGGATCAGGGCCTCTCCGGAGAACGCCTCGAGCGGGTTGCCGTCTCCGTCGAAGGTGAGGAAGGCGTCATGCTTTTCGGCCGTCAGCCCCGTCATCGGCTGGAACCAGTGGGTGTAGTGCGTACAGCCGTTGGCGAGCGCCCACTCCTTGACCGCTTGCGCGACGGCATCGGCTTCGGGACGACCGAGCTTGGTGCCCTCGAGGATCGCTGAGCGGACCTTCTTGAAGATGGGCTTCGGGAGCTTGTGCGACATCATCGACAGGCTGAACGTGTTCCGACCGAAGTAATCGGTCACCGGCAGCGCGGAGCCATCGGCGGCGGTCGGCCGGGGGAACGTACGGACACCGCGCTCATTGGCGGTGCGCAGGGCTTCATAGCGGGCGTGGGCGGTCATGTCGGGACTCCTCAGAAGCAGCGCGCGGAACCTACCGCATGCCGACGGCTGGCGATCCAACCTTTCGCGACGGTGCGGTGACCCTGATCAGGGTTACGTAGAGCGTAGGCCGATCGTTGGTCGGTGCGTTGGTCCGCTTCACAGAGGCATTACATCGAGAATCGGCGAAATACGATGAGCGATTGGGCGCAACCTGAGACCGAGCTCGCAGACCTCGCCGGGGCGATCGCCTCGCCGGCGCGCGTCCGCATCCTCAAGCTCCTCGCGCGCAACGGCGGCATGTTCGTCAGCGATCTGGTCGAAGCCCTCCCGCTCGCCCAGAGCACCGTCTCCGAACACCTGCGCGTGCTGCGTGAGGCGCGGGTGGTCGCGCACGGTCGGGTCGGCCAACAGGTGCGCTACGAGGTCGATCCTGGCGCCCTTCGTCGGTTGAGCTCGCTGGTGGGGGCGATTGCGCTGAGCGCGCCCGCGATCGGGAGCCGCCGTGAGACCTGACACCTTCGTGCGATGGGCGTCCTTGGCCTTGGCCACAGCGTGCAGCGGCGCTGGCGACGACCTTCCGACGGCGGATGTGACCGACGGGTCCTCGCCGGGTCCGAACGATTCCGGTCTCCCGGTGTCCCAGGACACCGCACTCCCTGCGGCGGTGGCTTGGACGGTCGACGGCGTCTTTACCGTCGGTCCCGGCGATGTCGCGCTCGACGTCGTGGCGTACGACGCGGGTGGCGTCGCGCTCTGCGCCCTGTCGGGGGTCACCGCAGCGGTCACGCCGTCCGACGCGGGCGGAGATGGCACCCCGGCCACGGTGCGGCTCAGCGCGATCCCCGCGCTGGACTGCGCGCCGTCGCTCCCCGACGCCGTCAAGTTGAGGTTGGCTCCGCTCTCGATCGATCTCGCACCGGCCGCCGATCGTTGGGGTGTCAGTGAGGTCCCGGGGTTGGGGGTCGAGGTCGAGGTCGATGGTGTTTGGCGCGCCTATGGTGTGCTGCGCGCTGGGCCGGTGGTCGGTCAGGTACCGGTGCGCTGGCCGGAGGGTGGCTACGTTTTTTCGGCCGCCTACGCGCTCGCGCTCGACACGGCCGGCAGTGATGAGAGCGGCGCCAACGCCGCTAGCACCGCCAGCGCAGGGGTCGCGTCCACCGTCCGGTGAGGGAAGAGACGGGGCGGTCTACGTTTTGACGCCGCGCGTCGTTTCGGTCTACATCGGACGTCGGAGGTGGAGATGCGCGGGTTGCATGCAGTTGTGTGGATGGGTCTCGTCGCGTGCGGTGGCAAGTCCGAGGCAGGTGTGTGCCCCGTGCCGAAGGGAACCGTCGTCCACGGCATCGATGAGGCCGACGTCGACGCCGTCTGGGCGTCCGCGGCCGGGGTCCACCTCGTTCGCGGTCCGGTGCAGCTCGATGACGTCGACCTCACCATCGAGCCGTGCGCTGTCGTTCGCTTCGAGGCCGAAGCGTCGTTGACCCTGCAGGGGGGCACGCTCACCGCGCAAGGCACGGAGAAAAAACCGATCCTTTTCGAGCGCGCCGGTGAGGGTGCGTGGGGGGCGGTGACGCTGCGTGATGCGGTTGGCAACTTTGCCTGGACCACCCTGCGCGGTGGCGGTGCCGACACGTTCGCCGACTTCACGACGCTGCTCGTCGAAGGACCCGACACCCCCGAAGGCGCGGAGCGCGTCACGCTCGACCATGTCACCATCGAGGACAGCGCCGGCCCGGGCCTGTCGCTGCGCAGTGGGGCGACCGCCGCGTCCGGCGGCACGCTGACCGTGCGTCGCAGCGGTGTGCCGGATGACGCGCCTTGGGCGTGGGGGCCGGTGGTCGTGGAGCCGGTCGCGCTCACGACGCTTCCCGCGCTCACGTTGGAGGACAACGTGGCGGGGGAAGAGGTGGTGATCGAGCTGTTCGATGCGGGCGGCGGCGTCGCGGGGGCGTACGTCGGAGATGTGACCATCCGCGATCTCGGCGTTCCCTACCGCGTCGGCCGCAACCCCGAAGACATCTTCAAGCCGTTCGGCGCCGACGGCATGCAGTCGAGCCTGACCCTCGAGCCCGGCGTCGAGCTGCGCTTCGTGCCAGGCGCCCGCTTGGACATCGAGAGCCAACCTGTGTCGGGTGGCGCGAGCCGGTTGATCGCACAGGGCACCGCGGAGCGACCGATCCGGCTCACGTCGGCGAAGGCCTCGCCCGCGGCCGGAGACTGGGTCGGCCTGACCTTTGACTTTAACGCGGACGCCGACCACGCCGCGCCGGGGGGCAGCCGTCTCGATCACGTGGAGGTCGCCTACGCCGGCTACGATCCGAGCCGAGGCGGCTACGTCTGCCCTGAGGCGATCGGGGACGAGACACAGGCCGCAGGCGTCGCTATCCTCAACGGCAACCCGGGTGGTTCTTGGATCACCAACACCGTGGTCCGCGACACCACCGGCCATGGGTTCCTCCGCGGCTGGCAGTCGCCCGACCAAGGGCCTGTTCAGAGTTTTCTGACCGACGGCAACGAGGTCATCAACGTCTCGTCGTGCGCCGAGACGGGGACGCGTGACGCGTTCAACGCGTGCGAGGACAACGCGACCTGCGGCGGATGATCGGCGTCAGACGACCCGCCACGGGATCACTTCCCCCGCGAACAACGGCACCACCTCGTCGCCGCCGAAGCGATGGGCCGCGGGGACCTCGACCGGCTCGTCACGGAGCGTGAGGGTCCCTGTGGCGGCGGGCAGACCGTAGAACGCGGCCCCGAAGCGGCTCGCGAAGTCGGCGAGCCGGTCGAGCGCGCCGGCACGCGCGAATGCGGTCGCGTACAGCGCCATGGCGTGCGGGGCGGTGAAGCAACCCGCGCAGCCGCACGCGGACTCCTTGGCGTGCCGTGCGTGAGGTGCCGAATCGGTGCCGAGGAAGAACCTTGGGTCTCCCGATGTGGCGGCGTGGACGAGCGCGATGCGGTGGTCGCGACGCTTGAGGATCGGCAGGCAGTAGTGGTGCGGCCTCAGGCCGCCGCGGAACAGGTCGTTGCGGTCGAGCAGCAGATGCTGCGGGGTGATCGTGGCGCCGATGTGGCCGACGGGCAGGCTCTGGACGAACGCGACCGCGTCGGCGGTGGTGACGTGCTCGACGACCACACGCAGCCCGGGCGTCCGTGCCAGCGCCGGACCCAGCACCTCGTGCAGGAACACGGCCTCGCGATCGAACACGTCGACGTCCGGGTCGGTCACTTCGGCGTGGACGAGGAGTGGAACGCCGTGGGCCGCCATCGCGTCGAGCACGGGTTGAACAGCCGTCAGATCGCGCACGCCCGCGTCCGAGTTCGTGGTCGCACCGGCAGGGTAGAGCTTGAAGCCCAGGATCGCCGGCTCGCCAGCGACGGCTTCGACTTCGGCGACCGGGGTCCGCTCGGTCAGGTAGAGCGCGAAGAACGGCTCGAAGTCGATGCCTTGGACGGCTGCTTTCGCGCGTGTCTGGTAGGCGATCGCCTGCGCGACGGTGGTCACCGGGGGCTTGAGGTTGGGCATCAGGAGCGCGCGGCCGAAGTGCGCGGCCGTCATCGGCAGCACGCTGCGCATCGCGTCCCCGTCGCGTACGTGCAGGTGCCAGTCGTCCGGGCGCGGCAGGGTCAGCGTCGTCATCGGGCCTCCGAGCGAGGGCGAGAGGTAGCGCGTTGAACGACTTTTCGCCGGGGGGCGGTCGGGTCGGACGTCGGTTAGAGGCGTCAGCGAGAGCGAACCCCGATGGACCGTGCGCGGCCGTCAGGACGGTGTCCCTCGATCGCCCGCCCAAGGTCGCCACGACCCCGGAGCCCTCATGTCTGTCGCCGCCCTCAAGGAGCGCCTCTCTGGTGCTGACGCGCTCGATCTTCACGCTGTCCCTTCGCCGACGGCCGACGACCTTGCGTTCTGCTATCGCGTCGGCCTGCACAGCCGGATCGCGGAGGAGCACATCGTGCGGCTCGTCACGCGCGGTGAGGTCAAGTTCGCGATCTGGGGGGTTGGCGAGGAGGTCCACGGCACCGCCACGGCGCTCGCGCTGTCCAAGGTCGTCAAGAACGTCGCCCACTTCGGGATCGTGCCGCATTACCGTTCGGGCAGCCTGGTCTCGGCTTGGTGCGCGCTGCACGGAAAGCAGGACTTCACGCTCGCCATGCTGCGGCAGCAGTTCAGCCGCGGCACCGACGAGATGAGCGGTGGCCGGCAGATGGTCTACCACCTTCACCTGCCAGAAGTCGGCGTTTTGCCTGTTCAGTCTCCGGTGGGCATGCAGCTCGGCAAAGCGGCGGGCTACGCGCTGGGGTTCCATAAGAAGGGGATCGACGACGGGCTCGCGGTGGCGGTCATCGGGGATGGCTCGACGGCCGAAGGCGACATGCACGACGCGATGAACGCCGCGGCGGTGTGGAAGCTGCCGTTGCTGATCCTCGTCACCGACAACGGCGTCGCGATCTCGACCAAGCCCGAGGAGGGCCGTGGGATTCAGGACTACGGCACGTACGCGGCGGCTTTTGGATTTGGGTTCTATCGGTGTGACGGCCGCGACTTCGACGACGTCTACAAGACCACTTGGCTCGCGGCGCAGACGGCGGTGCGCGAGCAGCGCCCCGTGCTGCTGCATGCTCACAACCTGCCGAGGTTCAATGGACATAGTTCAGCCGCTGACGTCACCTTCGATCTCTCGCAGGCCGACCCCTTGATCGCCTTCGGCGAGCGTCTGGTGGCGCAGGGCATCCTTGGCGCTGACGACGTCCTGCGGCGTATCGAGGGTCAGGGACGCGACTTCTTCGCGCATCACGCGCTGGGCAGCGTCGGAGAGCAGGAGGACCGTCGGATTCAGGCCTTGCTCGACCAAGTGCGCGCCGAGCCGCTGCCCGACCCTGCCGAGCTCGAGACCCACACGTTCGCGCCGTTTCCGCAGCGCACCGAGACGCCGGCGGGGCCGGGGACGACGTCGGTGTCCTATGCCGGTGCGATCCGCAGCGCGCTCGACAAGCTGATCGTTCGTCACGGTGGACATGCGATCGGCGAGGACATCTCGCGTCTCGGCGGCGTGATGACGGCGACGGCGGGGCTCGGGGCCAAGCACCCCGGTTCGGTGGTCGACAGTCCGCTCAACGAGCCGCTGATCTGCGGGGTTGCGACGGGTCTGGCCCTTCACGACGGGTTGATGGGGCTCCCCGAGGTTCAGTTCGGCGACTACAGCCTCAACGCGTTCCACTGGCTGGTGTACTGGGGCACGCTCTCGTGGTCGACCCTGGGTCGCGCGCGCGCGAAGCTCGCGTTGCGGATGCCCACCGACCCGTTCGGCGGTGGTGCGATGTACCACTCGATGAGCTTGGACGGGTACTTCTCGTCGATTCCCGGGCTGGTGCTGTGCATGCCGTCGACGTCTTTCGACGCGCACGGCCTGCTTCTCACGGCCGGCGACTACGATGGCCCCGTCGTGTTCCTCGAGCCGAAGTGGATGTACCGGCAGAACCTCGGGCCGGCCTTCCCCCATGAGCCGACGGATGCCGCCGGGATCACCGCGCTCAAGAAGCAGATCATGCGTGGTGAGGTGCCCGAGCTGCCGGATGTGTACGTGCCTTTCGGCAAGGCGGCGACGCGCCGGCAGGGCTCGGACGTCACCATCGTCGCGTGGGGACGCGCGGTGTGGACGGCGATGGCCGCCGCCGAGACCCTCGCGGGTACGGGTGTCGAGGCCGAGGTCATCGATCTGCGCACGCTGGTTCCGCCCGACCTCGACACGGTCATCGCGAGCGTCCGGCGCACCGGCCGGCTCCTGGTCGCCGCCGAAGACCGTGCCTTCGCTGGGTTTGTCCGGGCGATCCAGGGGGCCGTCGTCGAGGCCTTGCCGGGGACGCCGACGCGCGCGCTCGGTCAGCGCAACCTTCCGGCGATCAGTCAGTCCGTCCACCTCGAGGATCACCAGATCCTCACCGCCGCTCAGATCGTCGACGCTGCGCGCGCCGTGTTGACCACCGAGGTCGGCGGCGTTCGTCGGGTGGTGCAAGCCCCTCACCGCGCTTGGATCGGCTGAACGCTCAGGCTTCTGCGGCCTCGCCCAAGTGTGCGAACAGCTCCGCGACGGCGACGAGAACAGCCTCGGCGCGCGTCTCGGGGACGTCCTCCTCGAGG
>JBEIFN010000040.1:0-11412 GCA_040382435.1 Alphaproteobacteria bacterium | reverse complement strand
GCGGGTGGGCTCGACGGGGCTGAACAGGCGGCGTGCGGCCTGCCGCTGTTCGGGGGGCGTGGCGCCCACGGCCTTGCTCGCCGAACGCGCGAACTGTGCGACTTGAAGCGCCAAGTCGGCGATGTCGGCGGCGGACCCGACGCGGAGGGTCTCCTCGAACGTGGGCTCGAGGGTGTCCTCGTGGAAGAAGTCGGCGTCGACGACCAACGCACCGCCGAGCTCGCGGCGGACGTCGAGGACCAGCGCCAAGCGGACGGGCAGGCTGACCAACGCCTCGCTCGTGCATCCGGGGAGCAATTCGGTGGCGCACGCGTCGAGGTCGATCCCCGTGACCCGCGCGACGTCGGCGCCGGTGGGGACGAAGAACTTTGCGGCGGTCAAGACGTCGCGGATCGCCTCGCCGAGCGGTCCCGTCGCGTCGGTCGCGCTGCCGTCCGACGAGCGCGCGTCGGGGAACAGCACGACGTCGGCGTCCGCGGCGCGGGCCGACGTCGTCACCGAGAGAGCGGCCAGCGCGATCACGAAGCGAAGCATGACGCATCCAAGCACGAGATGGCGGTACGGAGCAAGACGCAACGCGATCCGCCGTGGTAAGATGCGGCTGGATGGGGGGTCGCATGCGGCTCGGTGTCGTCGTCGCGCTGATGTTGCTCGGATGCCGTCCCGACCCGGACGTGGAGCTGCCGAAGGATCCGGGCGACGACACGGGCACCTCCGTCATCCCGGGCAGCGGCGACCCAGAGCCCGGCGACCTCGTCATCACCGAGTTCCTGCTCGAGAGCGCCGCCTGCGACGGTTCTGCTGGCCAGTGGATCGAGATCGTCAACGTCGCGACCGCCACCTTCGACGTCGAGGCGGGGCAGCTGAGCCTCGCGAGCGGCAACACCGCGATCGCGCTGTCGGCCGGTCGCATCCTGCCCGGCGCCTACACGCTGATCGGCCCCGAGGGCGGTTCGTGCGGTGGCGTCACGCCCGACCTGACCTGGCCGGCCGGTGTGGCGCTCGAGACCGACCCCGAGGACGCCCTCGTCGTGATCTTCGACGGCACCGACATCGACGAGATCCCGCTCGGCAGCTTGGGGGCGGTCGACGATGTGAGCCGCGCGCTCGAACCACCGGAGTCGGCGGTCCGCAACAACGACGCCACGGCTTGGTGCGACGGCACCGCGGCGATCGGCGGTTCCGGCGACAAGGGCAGCCCGGGTGCTCGCAACGCCGACTGTCCAACCTCGGCCGGCGCGCCGCTTTCGATGGACGACTTGGCCCCGGGTCAGCTCGTCATCACCGAGATCCTGCTCGCGCCCTCGTGTGCGCCGTCGGGCGGCTGGGTTGAGGTCTTCAACGCCTCGGGACGCGCCGTCGATCTGACGGGTCTCAAGCTGACGGACGGCATCGACGTCGTCACGGTGCAAGGCGTGGGCACGCTCGCCGTCGGGGACTACGCGGTGTTCGCCGCTGGCGACGCCGTCTCGTTCTGCGGCGCCGACCTCCTCGCGGCCGACGGGTTCTACGGCGACCTGCTCATCCAGCCGGGCGAGCCGGTGAGCATCGGCTCGGGCGACCCCTTTGTCGTGCTCGATGAGGTCTCCACCGCCAACTTCCCGGCGACCACGGGCGTCAGCGCTCAGGTCGACGCAGCCAAGGCGTTCGCCGCGCTCAACGACGACGCCTCGGCTTGGTGCGAGAGCGAGGTCCTCATCCCGTCCGCGACGCAGGGCGAGCGGGGAACGCCGGGCACGGTCAACACCGAGTGCCCGATCGACGTCCCTGCCGGACCGAAGATGGGCGACGCGCTCGATCCGGGGGATCTCGTCATCACCGAGGTCATGGCCGACCCGCTCGGTTGCCCTGATTACGACGCCGAGTATTTCGAGGTCTTCAACGCGTCCGGGAGCGACCTCAACCTCAAGGGCCTGACGATCAACGTCTCGGCGAGCGGCACCGTCACGTTGACCCAAGACTACCTCGTCGCGGCCAACACCTGGGCGCTCGCGACCTACGTCGGCGGGTCCGGCGCGATCGCCGACTGCTACGTTGGCGTCGGCTACGACTTCCTGTGGCAAGGCGCCACGATGAACAACAGCGGTGCGATGATCACGCTGTCGTCGTCGGGCCGGATCGTCGACGTCGTCAACCTCGCGGGCCAGCTCTCCACGTCGGGCGTGTCGCTCCAGCTCGATCCCGCGCACGTCGACGCCACGAGCAACGACGACACGACCTTGTGGTGCGAGTCCCCGGCGATGTTTGTCGGTGGGTACGGCGACTACGGTTCGCCTCGTGCCGCCAACCCCTCGTGCCCAGGCGCTGCCGTCGACACCTCCGACACCGACCCTGGCGACAGCGGCCCCGTCGTCCTTCCGCCGGTCAGCGTCACGACGCTCGGCGCCGGCGGGCTCGTCATCACCGAGGTGATGGCGGCACCGGTCGACTGCTCGGACTTCCAGGCCGAGTACGTCGAGGTGTACAACCCGGGCGACCGCGACGTGGATCTCACCGGCCTCAGCGTGCAGATCGGCTCGTCGAGCTCTGCGTTGGGCACGCCGACGGCGGTGCTGCCGTCGCATGGCTACGCGATCTTGCGCTACTCGACCGGCAGCGCCCCGAGCTGCTACGGCGTCGGCTACACCGGGCTGTACAGCGCCAAGAAGCTCGACGATACCGGCGACTTCGTGGCGGTCAAGGTGGGCGCGTTGACGCTCGACAGCGTCGACACCACCGGCTGGTCGTGGCTGCAAGGCTACGCGAAGCAGCTCGACCGCGAGGACCTCTCGGCCACCCTCAACGACACCGAGGCGGCGTGGTGCGACGGGACGGCGACGTTTGCAGGGTCCACGCTCGATCGCGGAAACCCGGGTGCGCCGAACGACGACTGCGCCGAGGTCGTCGTCGACACGTCCACGCCCGACTCAGGCACGCCGCCCCCGAGCGAGACGCCGCGCGTGCTCGGTCAGATCGGTCCGGGTGACCTGGTCATCACCGAGTTCATGCCCGGCCCCGAGGACTGCTCGGACTTCTCGGCCGAGTACGTCGAGGTCTACAACCCGGGCGCGTCGCCGATCGACATCACCGGTTTGACGGTGCAGATCCAGTTCTTCACCGGCACGGTGTTCTCGGTGGGCGCGCCGATTCCGGCAGGTGGGTACGGCTTGCTGCGGTACTCCACCGGGGGCACGCCGAGCTGCTACGGCGTTGGCTTCGACGCGCTCTACTCGTCGGCTCGCATGCTCGACACGGGCGGCATCGTCGCGCTCAAGGCGGGGGCCATCGTGGTCGACCAGATCGACGCGACGGGCTGGACGCTGCCGCTCGCGAGCGCGAGGCAGCTCGATCCCTCGAAGTTGACGGCGGGGTTGAACGACGACGAGTCGGCTTGGTGCTTTGGCGTCAACCCGTTCGCAGGGTCGGTCGCCGACCTCGGCACGCCCGGAGACCCCAACGACGCTTGCCTGTCGACGGGTGGCGGCGGCGGCGACACCCCGGTCGACACGCCCGTTGACACCGGCACGGGCACGCCCGGCGGCAACGTGTGGACGGGGCCGGTGGTGGACGCGTCGGCGCTCGCCGAGGGCGACCTGCTGCTCACCGAGATCATGGTCAACCCCAATGACTGCGCCGACGACGGCGCCGAATACATCGAGGTCATCAACCGCAAGGTCGGCGTGGGAATCGACCCCACGGGGCTCGAGATCCGAATCGGCACGACGCTCGGCACTGTCACCAACGGGGACGTGATCCCGCCCGGTCGTGCAGGAGCGCTGCGCTACACCACGGCGGGAGCGAGCTGCCACGGCTACCCGGCGCGCGGCACGTACAGCGTCGCGGCGATGCCCAACCAAGGGACGGCCGTCGAGATCCTCTCGTCGGGTGTGCGCATTGATCGCGTCGACACGACGGGGTGGGCGTGGCGCGTCGGCGTCTCGTTCCAGCTCGACCCGCTGATGTTCAACTTCAGCACGTTGTTCAACGACTCGTCGATCGTGTGGTGTGAGTCCAAGACGGTCATCTTCGGTGGTGTCGCCGATCTCGGAACGCCGAGCCAGCTCAACCCCGCGTGCTTCCTCGACACCGGTGGCTTCGTGCCGGTCGAGACGTTCACCCCCGGTGAGACCGGCGTGTTCGAGACCGGCTTCACGACGCCCTTCGCGCCCGACGGCACGGCGCCTCCTGCCCCGACGGCCGGCTGGTGGTCGCCTTGGTTCGGCTGGCTCACCGGCGCTTGGGGCCGCTGATGCGCTGGGTCTCGCGCGTCGACACGCGCTCTGAACGGTTCGTCGCGCAACGCGAAGAGCACCTCGCCGCCATCGAACAGCTGCACGCGGCTTGGGCGATCGCGCGAGGCGGGGGCGGCGCCAAGGCCAACGCCCGCCACGTGTCGCGCGGCAAGCTTCTGCCCCGGGAGCGTATCGAGCTGCTGCTCGACCGCGGCAGCCCGTTCTTGGAGCTCCTCGCGCTCGCAGGCGGGCAGGACGGCGGGCACCCTGGCGCCGCGATGATCGGCGGCATCGGGCGCGTCGAGGGCGTCGAGGTGATGATCACGGCGTCTGAGGCCACCGTGCAGGGGGGCGCGATCAATGAGGCGGGCGTCCGCAAGTCGTCGCGGCTCGCCGAGATCGCGCTCGAGAACCGTCTCCCCGTTGTGCATTGCATCGAGTCCGCCGGTGCCGACCTGCCGAACCAGGCCGACGTCTTCATCCCGGGCGGAGAGGGCTTCCGCGCGATCACCCGCCGTTCGCGTGAGAAGATCCCCACCGTCTCGATCGTGTTCGGGAGCTGCACGGCGGGCGGCGCGTACATCCCCGGCATGAGCGACTACGTGATCATGGTCGACCAGAACGCCATGATGTACCTCGCGGGTCCACCGCTGGTGAAGATGGCGCTCGGTGAGGTGGTCGACGATGAGACCCTCGGCGGCGCCGCGCTCCACAGCCGCGTATCCGGCGTCAGCGATTACCTCGCGCGTGACGAGCAGGACGCCGTCCGCATCGCGCGGGGCGTCGTGCGGCGCCTCGGCTGGCGCAAGCAAGGGCCTGGCCCCACAGGGCAGGCCAAGCCGCCGCGTTACGCCGCCGACGAGCTGCTCGGCATCGTCGGCATGGACCGCAAGCGTCCGTTCGACGTGCGTGAGGTCTTGGCACGGATCGTGGACGACAGCGACTTCGACCCGTTCAAGCCGGACTACGGATCCACGCTCGTCACCGGGTTCGCCGAGATTTCGGGCTACCGCGTCGGCGTCCTCGGAAACAACGGGGTGCTGCACGCCGAGTCGGCGAACAAGGCCACCCAGTTCCTTCAGCTCTGCAACCAGACCGACACGCCGCTCCTGTTCCTCCCGAACATCACAGGCTTCATGGTGGGGCGCGACGCCGAGGCGGCGGGGATCATCAAGGCGGGCGCGCGGATGATCAACGCGGTTTCCAACAGCACCGTACCTGCGATCACCCTCAACATCGGCGGCAGTTACGGGGCGGGCAACTACGCGATGATGGGACGCGCCTACCGTCCGCGCTTCCTGTTTGCTTGGCCGACCCAGCGGGTCGCCGTGATGGGCGGCGAGCAGCTCGCGGGCGTCCTCGACATCGTCAAACGGGACGCTGCCGCCAAGCGCGGTCAGCCGGTGAACGAGGAGGAGCTGGCGATGCTCAAGGGCTTCCTCTCGGCCAAGGTCGATCGCGAGAGCGAGGCGTTGTACGCGAGCGGTCGTCAATGGGACGACGGCGTGATCGACCCTCGCGACACGCGGACCGTACTCACGCTCGCGCTGTCCGCCATCCACACCGCTCCGGTTCAGGGTGAGCTTACCTGGGGGACGTTCCGTCCATGACGCGCTTGATTCGCAGGTTGCTCATCGCGAACCGCGGCGAGATCGCGTGTCGGATCGCGCGAACGGCGCGTGCGCTTGGGATCGAGACGGTCGGCGTTGCGTCCGACGCCGATCTCGACGCCGCCCACGTGCGCGCCATGGACGTCGTCGTCCGACTCGGGGGAGAGAGCGCAGCGTCGTCGTACCTCCGCGCCGACGCCGTCGTCGACGCCGCGCTTCGTGCCGGGGCCGACGCCGTGCATCCGGGCTACGGCTTCTTGTCTGAGTCGGCCGTGTTCGCGCGCGCCGTCGAGGACGCCGGCCTGCGCTGGGTCGGTCCGCCTCCACAGGCGATGGCCGCCTTGGGCGACAAGGCCTCGGCGCGACAGGTGGCCGCGTCGCTCGGCGTCCCCGTCGTGCCCGGCTTCGACGCGTCGGACGACGCCGCCGCGCTTCGGGACGCTGCCGCCGCGATCGGCGTGCCCTTGATGGTCAAGGCGTCGGCGGGCGGTGGTGGCCGCGGGATGCGTCGCGTTGACGACCTCGCGCTTCTGGACGAGACCCTCGCCTCCGCGCGCCGTGAGGCCGAGGCTGCGTTTGGTGACGGACGGCTCCTCCTCGAGCGCTACGTCGAGCGTCCGCGCCACGTCGAAGTCCAGGTGATGGCCGATGCGCACGGGACGGTCTGGACGCTGGGCGAGCGCGACTGCTCGGTCCAACGTCGACACCAGAAGATCGTGGAGGAGGCCCCATCCCCCGCGGTCACCCCCGCGGTCCGCGAACGCCTGCAGCAGGCGGCCTCGGTCCTCGCGCGCCACGTCGGGTATCGCGGCGCCGGGACGTTCGAGTTCCTGCTGTCCGGCGACGATGTCTACTTCTTGGAGTTGAACGCGCGGCTTCAGGTGGAGCACCCGGTGACCGAGGCCATCACCGGTGTCGACCTCGTGGCGCTGCAGATCGCCGTCGCCGAGGGCGCGCGCTTGGCCGATCTCGGTGCAGCGCCCGGGCTCGCCGGCCACGCGATCGAGGTCCGGGTGTGCGCCGAGGATCCGCGGCGTGACGATCGTCCCAGCGTGGGTACGCTCGCGCATGTCGTCTGGCCGGATGGGGAGGGGATCCGCGTCGATACCGGGTTCTTCTCGGGGGACCGGGTCACGCCGCACTACGACGCGCTGCTCGGCAAGATCATCGCGTCGGGACCCGACCGCCGCACCGCGCTTCGGCGGTTGCAGGCCGCGCTCGATCGGACGGTCGTGCTCGGACTCCCGACGAACCTCCCGTTGCTTTCGGCGATCGTGCGTGATGAGGCCTTCGTGTTGGGCGACATCGACACGTCGTTTCTCACGTCGAGCGCCGTGCGTGAGACGCTGGGCGCGCCGTCTACGCGCCTGCTCGCGCTCGCGGCCGCGTGGGACCTGCATCGGCAGCGCGACGTGGTCGGACCGGGCTTTGGCTTCCGTCTGTTCGGACCGGCGACCGTGGTCGACCGCTGGGTCGGCGAGGACGCGTCGGCGGCGGTTGTCTCCGTCACACCAGCCGGCGACGGCTACCGCGTCGAGGCGGGTTCCGACGATTGGTTTGTCGCACCGCGGGCCGACGGCCGGTGGGAAGTCGACGGCGTGATCGCCCCGCTGACGATCCACGCGCCAGACAGCGGTTGCGACGGCGCGTTCGCGGTCGTTTGGCGCGGTGAGGCTGCGACGTGGACGCGTGCGCATCGGTTCCCCGACGCCGACGAAGTGGGCCAGGCCGCCGCCGGCTGTGTCGCGCCGATGCCCGGTGTCGTGCGCGCGCTGCCGGTCGCGGTCGGCCAGACCGTGACGGCGGGAACGACGGTTGCCGTCGTCGAGGCGATGAAGATGGAACACGCCGTCGCAGCCCCGCACGATGGGGTGGTCGAGGCCGTGACCTGCGCTGTGGGCGACGCGGTCACCGAGGGGCAGCCGCTGGTCGTCGTGACGGCGCCCGCGTAACGTCGGCCTGCGCGACGTTGCAGAGCCGTCGCCGGATCGGGGCTGCAAGGCGTGGCGCGGGTGCCCTGCATCGCATACACCGCGCCCCGCCTTGGAGGTTTCGATGCGTTTCGCGCTCCTCGCTCTCCCGCTGGCTGCCTGCAGCGTCGTCGTCTATACCGACACCGACGTCGGAGACGACACGGCCGAGACCGACTCGGCGGGCGACACCGACGGCTCGACCGACACAAGCGGCGGAGGCGACACCCCGGATGCGCAGCCCGACGTCGTTCGCGGCGTGGTGGATCTCGCGCCGGGGGATCTGCTGCTGGTCGAGGTGCTGCACGACCCGACCGCATGCGCCGACGCCGATGGGGAGTACGTCGAGCTGCGAAACACGAGCTCGACCTCGATCGACCTCAACGGCCTCGTGATCGCCGACGGCACTTCGCGGCAGACGATCAACTAGGGACGCATCGCCCCAGGCGGGCGGTTCATCATCGGAAAGTCCGGCGTGCCCAACTGTTACGGACTCACCCCCGGCGAGGCGCTGTCGCTGTCACTCAACAACGAGGGCGAGCGGTTCGCGCTGCTCGGCGCGGGGGACCTCGAGCTCGACGCCGTGGACACCTCCACGTTCACGCTCTCGCCGGGTGTGGCCGTTGAGCGCGCCGACGCTGACCCCACCGTCTGGTGCGACGCCACTGACGTCATCGGCGGCACGGGCGATCTCGGTACGCCGGGCGCGGGCAACGGCGCGTGCGGCGCGGGTTCCACCGGCGGCGGCCCTTCGAGCGGCGGCTCCGGGACGTCCGGCGGCAGCGGCAGCGGGGGTTCGGGCGGTTCGGGCGGCGGCTCGGGCACCACCACGGCCCCGGGCGCGTTGCGCGCCGGAGACGTCATCTTCACCGAGGTGATGGCGAACCCCGGCGATGGCTGCGACGACAACGACGGCGAGTACGTCGAGGTTCGCAATGCGTCGGCCAACCGCGTCGATCTTACCGGGGTCGTGATCGAGGACAACAGCGGCTCCTTCGCCTTCCCGTCGGGCACGACCCTCGCGGCCGGGCGCTTCCTCGCGGTTGCGCGCGATCCGGCGAGCGTGCAGTGCTTCGGGATCTCGCTGTTCTTCCCGACCTCGATCCAGCTCGGCAACTCCGGGGAGACGCTCACGCTCACGGGTCCGGCGGGCACCGCCCTCGACGACGTGACCTACCCGAGCGCCGACAGCGGCGTGGCTTGGATGCGTGACGACCAGACCGCCGACTGGTGCGACGCCACCCAGTCGATCGCCGGCTCGGCCAACTTCGGCACCCCAGGCGCTGCGAACGGTAGCTGCCCTTAGAACGACGACGGCCCCTCGACGCGCGGTGCGTGGAGGGGCCGAGGCGAAGGCCGACGCTGGGAAGCCTCGGATCAGGCTTGCGCGCGCTCGCGGTAGACCTCGATCAGCACGTCGGCCACCTCGGGGCGCAGGATCCGCGCGTCGGGGTGTTCGCCGCTGACGAGGATCTCGCGGACCTTCGTGCCGCTGATGCTGTACGGCTTCTCGTCGGCGTGCAACTCGGTGAGGTCGACGCGCCCGATGCTGTCGTAGTAAGCCGCGAAGCCGACCTTGACCGGCTTCGTCGCGAGCTTGCCGGGCAAGGCGTCGAAGATCTCCTGCGCGTCGAAGTCGCCCCAGATCGCGCTGCCATCGAAGTACGGCGCGTCGGCGTGCTTACGGCCGATCACGATGTGCGAGAAACCGTGGTTCTGCCGGTAGATGGCGTGCATCACGGCCTCGGAGGGGCCACCGTAGAACATCTTGATGTCGAGGCCGACGAGGTGGAACACGTCGTTGATGTCGTAGCCGACCGACGACCACAGCGAGGCATCGGCATCGCCCTGACCGAGGAGGCGCTTGCTGACCAGCATCTGGTAGCAGCGCATCCGGGTGGCGGCGTCGATGTCGTCGCCCTTGAGCTGACCCACGAGCGGGTTGAGGACGACGCCCGTGTACTTGCCGGTGCGCGTCAGCGTCTCACAGCCGTAGACGAGCGCGTACTCGTGCGCGCGGTGCAGCGGGTTGCGCGTCTGGAACGCGAGCGCCTGCTCGTACCCGCGGTCGGCGATCAGCGCGCGCGTCTGCGCGGGCGTCAGGACGAACTGACCGTAGGCGGCGTTCGGCGTGGGGCGGAGCGCCCAGATCTCGCCGCCGACGAGCTGGGTGCGCGCGTCGTTGGTGGCGATCGCCGCGCCCGGATGGTCGGTGCGGTCGGTGCGGTAGACGGCCTTGAGGTAGCGCGGCTTGTCCCAGGCGTAGACGGAGCCGACGGTCAGCAGACCGATGACGTCGCCGCTCGGTCCGATCAGCGCGGCCTTGCCGCCGACCTTGAGCGCGGCCGCCTCGACGTCGGTGACGGGCAGCGCGAGGGGGATCGTCCAAGCGTACGCGTCGCCGTTGGAGAGGATGGTGGCCGTGTCGAGGACACGGTTCCAAGCATCCTCGTTCATCGGCCCGGTGAGCGGCGACAGCGTGCCGTCGGCGATGCGGTGCACGGTGGCGAGGTCGGCCTCGGTCACGGCGATCGTCGGGAGCCCAGCGGCCTCGGCGAGCAGGGCCTTCTTCTGCGAGAAGGGGAGGCGGCGGTCAACGGGCGCGGCGAGGCCGCCGTGAACGGGAACGAGCGACAAGGGGCACTCCAGCACAGTTGGGGGCGGCTGCCCCCGGGGATCAC
Source organism: Alphaproteobacteria bacterium (assembly GCA_040382435.1). Taxonomy (GTDB): domain Bacteria; phylum Myxococcota_A; class UBA796; order UBA796; genus JBEIFN01. Next base: position 940 of record JBEIFN010000040.1, on the reverse strand, counting down.
TTGGTGTTCGAGACTTCGACGCGGCGGTTCTTGGCCCAGGCGGCCTCGTCGTTGCCGTCGTCAACGAGCGCGGTCTCGCCAAAGCCCTGGGCGTTCATACGCTCAGCAGGCACGCTCTGGGTCGCGAGGTAGGACTTGGCCGCGTTGGCGCGCTTTTCCGACAACGTCTGGTTGTACTCGGTGGTGCCGCGCGGGTCGGCGTGGCCCCCGAGGTTGATCGTCGCCGACGAGCCCGCGTAGCAAGGCGCCGCTTGGTCCAGCGTGCCCTTGGCGTCGCCGCTGAGCGCGAACACGTTGGTGTCGAAGTAGACGGTGGCCGCGGGGCACGCACCGGACTTGTCGACGGCCGCGAGCACGGTGATCGCCCGCGTGCGCTCGTTGGACGTGGTGGCGCCACGGGTGACGGTGAGGGCGTAGCTGCCCTCGGCGCTGCCGGGGAAGGTGAACGAGAGGCGGTCGGAGGACTCGACGGTGGCATCGGCGGTGCGGACGGCACCGTCGTCGCCGCGCAGGCGGATCGCGTCGCCGGCCTTGAAGCCTGCTCCGTACACCGTCACCGACAGGTCGGTGTTCGGTGCGGCGGTCGACGGGCTGTTGCCCGAGACCTGGATGGTCTCGATGACGGGCGGCGTGACGACGTCGGGTGGGGTGTCATCGTCGTCGTTCCCACACTTCTTGCAGCCCGTCGCGACGACGAGGCTCAGCAGCATCAGGGAAGCGGACGGAGAGCGAAACAGCGAACGGGCCATGGTGTCCTCGCGAGATCGTGACGCTCTATGCCGTCCGACGGCTTTTCGGCAAGGCCGAGGCACGCTCAAGTCGCCGGTGGTGACCGAACGATGACACAGCCGGCTGGCCGTCCCGGTAGACCCCCCTCTCGACGTGGAGGGTGTGATGGCCGCCGCTGCTGGGACTGGGTTTCCGACGATGGGTCGATATG
>JBEIFN010000039.1:0-11881 GCA_040382435.1 Alphaproteobacteria bacterium | reverse complement strand
GATCGTGGGGGTGGAAACCCATCCCGCGGGTTGGGGAGGGGGCGTCCCCGCGGCCTCCGCATGCGCGCGCGTCTCACCGACCGCGACGACGGAGAGCGCGAGGCCGAGGCCGGTGGCAACGACGGCGAGGTAGAACGGCGCCGGTCGGATGCCGTAGGTGGCGGCGAGCCAGCCGGTCGCGGCGGCGGCTGCGGCGACGGCAGCGTAGCCGGCCGACTCGTTGAGGCCCATGGCGAGGCCACGCTGGGACGGACCGACGAGGTCGATCTTCATCACCACGGCGGTGGACCAGGTCAGACCTTGGCTGACGCCGAGCAGGACGTTGGCCGTCACGACCCAGTTCCAGCTGGGCGCGGCGATGAGCAGCCAAGGGACCGGGAGGGCAAGGAGCCAGCCGGCGACGAGGACGGGTTTTCGCCCCCAGAGGTCCGCGGCCTCGCCCGCGATCACGTTCGCGACCGCTTTGCTGAGGCCGAACGCCACAAGGAACGACAGGACCGCCGAGGCGGTCTCGAGATGAAAGACCTGCTCGGCGAGCGATGGCAGCATCGAACGCTCAACGCCGACCGTGACGCCGACGAACGCGTTGACGAGCACCAGAAGCGCGAAGGGCGCCGCGTTGGCGCGCAGGCCGACCGTCGGGGAGGACATGGGCGCCGCCACGCAAATCCCATGCCACATGGCAGCGACGTCCAGTCGCTAGGCGGGGATGCCGAACGCGTCGCGGACGATGTTGGCGAAGTCCTCGAGGTCGAAGCGGAACGCGCTCCGATAGGCCGCGAGCAGGCCTTCGAGAGCGGCCGCCGTTGGGCTCTCCGCGGCTACCCACCGCACCCCCATCGACCACTGCGCGAAGCTGCGCGCGGCCTCGGGCACCTCAGCGAGCCGTTGTACCTCGGCGTGGCGGTCGTCGGCTTCGATGCGGGCGAGGATCTCCCGGACGCAACCCTCGTCGCCCTCGAGCAGCTGCACAACGCGGTGCCCAGCCACCAACAACGCGCCGGTGACGCCGACTTGCGCGTTGTTTCGCTGGCTGGTGCGCTCAATGTCGCGAAGGACGTCATCGCGGCTGTCCGCATCGGCGGTCAGCACACTGGTGTAGACGATCTGAAAGGCACGGTGCGGCACGGCTCCCGACTAACCGAGGTTGCGGGGTCTGCACGTTGGCGGTCGTTCGCGCGATGTTTCGCGCGTGCCACGCCCCAGCCGTGTCGTGGCGGTCGCCAGCGCCCCCTCAGGGGCGCGCCTCGTAGGTGACCCACCACGCGTTCATCAGGATGTTGCCAGCGCCGTCCGGCGGCTCGTTGCCGTTCAGCAGCCCGCGGTAGCTCACGGTGGCCGGCGCGCCCGGCGTCGTCTGCGCGGTGACGTCGGCCACGAAGGGCGTGACCTTCTCGCCCGGGCACCATCCGCCGCGGCCAAACCACCACGTCCCCCATTGGTTGGGGGTCATGCCGTCCTTCCACGCCTTCACACACCCGCTGTCGTCGCCGACGACCTCGTGCTCGTGGCGCCATGTCTGGGTTCCCACGGTGAAGTCGTGCTGGTGGTTGCAGAACTCAGCGCAGTTCTGCGTTCCGGCGCCGTGGCCGGTGATGATCGCGACGAGCTCGACCTTGCTCGCGTCGGCGGGGACGTCGGCGCTGACGGGCTGCCGTCCGACGTTGTACGCGCTGGTGAAGTCACCCCCCGTGAACAGCCGGGTGGCCGTCACCGCGCGGTGGGGCTTGCCTTGATTCGAGAACCTGAGGTTGATCCTTGTTTCTGTCGGCTGGACGTTCCAGGGCGGCGCCCACTCCCACTTGAAGTTCCGGACACCGCCGGCGTCGAGCAAAGGCAGCAGGGCGCTCGCGTCCGCCATCCACCATGCTTCACGGTGGTAGGTCGTGATGAACCGGCTCAACTCGATCCACTGGTCACCGTCCTGAACCCACAGGTACGCGAGGTAGTCCCAAGCGCCGCAGTTTCCGACCTCGGGTGCGCTGGCGTCGGGGCAGCGCATGTCGACCTCAATCTCGAAGGTGTCGTACTGCGCCATCTGTTCGGCGCTCGGCAAGGTCACCTGCATCTCGGAAAAGCCCGAGATGACCTCGCCGGTCCACATCGGGACCACCGTCGCCTCGACCGCGTCTCGGGCGGACTGGAGCTCGCCGATGCGGTTGAGGTAACGAAGGTCGTACGCTGCGTAAGCGAGGTTGGCGTCCCAGGGCCAGCCGTCGTTTCCGTTGTAGCGGTCGACGTCGGCGAGCGAGCCGATGCCGCGGAGGCGCTGCTCGCGATCGATCGCGAACCCGAGCTGTCCGATGCCGCGCACCACGAGGTCGGAGATCCAACCGTCGAGCTTCTCCGCGGGCTTGTCGACGACGAGCAGGCGGTCCTTCCACCACGCCGCGTCGTCCGCGCTCAGCCCGGCAAGGTAGCCATCGATCTGGGCCTGCATCGCGTCGAGGGCGGCGCGCGCGTCGACGCCGTCCTGGCGGCTGACGAAGAACCAGCGGGCGTTGGGCGGCGAGAGGCGCACCAGCTCGTCGACGTCAGCGCCCCAGATCGATGCGCCGTTCGTGTCGGACACCGGGAGCGTGTCGACGAGAAAGCCGTGCACGTCGCACCCCGAGGCCCCGCTCGACAGCGTCCACGTGCGACCGTCTCGCAGAGGCAGCGTCAGGTCGTCGGCGAGGGCATGCCGCGTGGTTCCGAACGGGCCCGCCGTGTTCCAAGCGCGCATCGGCCACCCATTGTCGGAGCAGACGGTGGGGATCGCGGGAGACTCGGCGGTCTCGGCCGTCTCTGCGGTGTCGGGCGAGGGGGCGGGTTGGTTCGCACAGGCGACGGAGACGAGCGCGGCGATCAAGGTCAAGCGGTGCATGCCTACTCCACAAGCTGTCATCGTAGCACGTGGTCGTGCGGTCCCACCCGCGACGGCGTCGCCAAGGGTCAACGGAACGCGACGACGGTCCACGTCCGCGGGCCGATCACGACGCTCTCTCCGATCTCGGCGGCCAGCCAACCCCGACCGACCGGCGCGCTCGGCGAGACCGCGAGGACGTCGGGCAGCAGGCGTTGGCCGCTCGCTCCAGGGGCGATCCACCAGGTCGCGACGTCGCCCTCCTCGGATTCGGCCTCGACGAACGCCCCCACGCCGGGTCGCAGCCGTGGACCCGGCCGTAGGGCTGCGACGGCTGCGCGGTCGGCGGTCAGCTGTTCGAGGCGCGCTGCGAGCGCACCTGCGAGCGCTCCCTGGGACGACAACGCGCCGCGCTCGCCGCGATTTTCGGGGCGGTCGCCGTCGAGTCGGGTGGCGTCGGCAGTGGCGAGCAGCGCGGCTCGGACAGCGTCGAGATCGTCGTCGAAGGCGCGTAAGATCGCGGCCTGACAGGCGGCGCGGCGGCGTTCGATCTCTTCAGGGGGGTGCATCCACGGCGCCTCGGCGTGGCCGTGGGCTAACGTGCCGAGGTCGACGGCGCGTTGCGGGAGGTCGCCATGCAGAGAGCGTTCGAACACGTTGCGCGCCATCGCCTTGGCTTCGCCGCTGTCGAGGTGCACGCTGCGATCGAGGACCTTGGCCGCTGGAACGCTTGGTCGCCGTTCTATGCGATGGACCCCGAGGCGCAGACCACGGTCTCGATCCCCTCGTCGGGCGAAGGGGCCCGGTACGGATGGCAAGGCAAGCGGTCGGGACGCGGCACGTTGACGGTGGCGCAGAGCGTCGCACCGTCCACCGTCGTCATGCGCGTGGACTTCGATGCGCCGATCGCCTCGACCTCGGTCGCCCGGTTCGACGTCGTGGCCGACGAGGCGGGGGGCTGCGAGGTGACCTGGACGATGACCGGAACCCGACCATGGTGGCTCGCGCTGCTCTCGTGGGCGACGGGCATGGATGCCCAGATGGTGGGGCATTTTCGGGACGGCTTACGGGCGCTCGAGGCGCACCTTCAGGGCGCAGCCGACGGGCGTGGGTCCGCGGGATAACCGGAGACGACGGGGGCATGCATGCGGCGTTGGACTTGGGGTGCCGGTCTGTGGCTGGCGGGCTGTACAACGCAGATCACCGTCGTCGATGGCGGAAAGGACGACGGCGCGGACTCGGCCACCGACGCAGATACACCGTCAGACACACCGTCAGACACGCCTTCGGACACGCCGTCGGACACGCCTTCGGACACGCCTTCGGACACGCCGTCGGACACGCCTTCGGACACGCCGTCGGACACGCCGGTCGACACCGGTTCCCCGGGATTTACGCCGACCAACGTCTGGACGACGCCGGGTGAGTTCGGCTACGTCGTGCCCGCAGGTGTCAACACGGTCACCTTCCGCTTGTGGGGTGGCGGTGGAGCGGGCGGGAGCCAAGCGGGCGCGACGGGGGGCGGCGGTGCGGCGGTCGTCGCGACGGTGCCTGTCATGCCCGGTGAGACGCTCACCCTTCACGTGGCCGAGGGCGGAGACAGCGCAGGGGATGGCGGTGGCGCGAGCGCGATCCTGCGCGGTGCGACGGTGCTCGTCATCGCGGGTGGCGGTGGCGGTGGCGGTTCTGACGGGAACTCGGGGAACAGTTTTGGTGGTGGCGCTGGCGGAGCGGCCGGGATCCTCGGTGAGGACGGCCAGGGCTTGTTGCTGCTCCCCGGCTATGCCTACTGCACGGCGGCCAACGGCGGCGGCGGCGCGACGCTGACGCAGGGCGGGACTGGCGGGACCTACGTCGGCACCGCGTCTTATGGCTGTACGGGCCAAGACGGTGCCGCGGGGACCGGCGGTGCGTCGAACGGCGTGTTCGGGAGCTGCCACACCCAAGCGGGGGCGACGGGCTGGCGTTCGGGCGGAGGCCAGGCCAACGGCGGCGGTGGGGCCGGCGGCGCCGGCTGGTTCGGTGGCGGAGGCGCGGGCTTCCTTTGGACGTACTGCGGCGGTGGGGGTGGCGGCGGGAGCAGCGCCGGCGCACCCGGCGTGCTCACGACGGTGTTCCCGGGCACGGGCTCGCTCCAGGGGTTGGAGGCTGCGGCTTCGGGTGCCGGTGCTGGGGGAACCCGCGCCTACAACCGCGCGACCATGGCGTACGACGCCAGCTTGGGCCACGGGGGAGACGGTCGCGTCGAGGTCGGTCCCTGAACGACGCAGCGGTCGCGTCGGCGTGTGTCGCTCAAGGGCGATCAGCGATGACGCGCACGACGGCGGCGAGGCCGTGGTGGCCCGGGCCTTCGTCGAGGGTCACCTCGGGGGCGTCGAGGTAACGGACGGTGGCCCCCGCAGCGGCCAGCTCGTCGCGGACCTCCGACGTCGGGAACATCAGGTCGCTTGACCCGGGGCCGCCGCTGGTCCGACCGAGCTGTTCGGGTCGAAAGGCCTCCAACCACAAGGTGCCACCGGGGCGTAGCGCAGCGAGCGCGGCCCGGTGCAGCGCGGGGCGGGCGTGGGACGGTACGTGGACGAAGCAGAGGACCACGCCGTCGAAGGCGCAGGTTTCGGGCACCACGTTGGGGAACGCGCCGTGTCGCGCATCGACCGAGACCCCGCGCCGAGCGGCGCGTGCGAGCGCTTTGCGGACCCCGATGACGCTGAGGTCGCACGTGACGACCTCATGGCCGCGTTCGGCGAGCCAGACGCCGTTGCGCCCTTCGCCGTCTCCGATGACCAGCAGACGGCTGGGGCGAGACCACAGGCGCGGCGCGGTCTCGGTGAGCCAGGCGTTCGGAGCATCGCCGTAGCGGTCGTGGTCGACGTCGTACATGGCATCCCACAGCGCTGCGACGTCCATCCTCACCTCCTCGCGTCGTCACACACCTTCCGTGCCATCCCGACGCAACGTCAGCGGTGTGGGGCCGGGACGAGCTTGACCTCCAACCGGTCGCGCGGACGGATCGCACGCTGTAGTCCCTCGCCCGTCCACCAAGCCCGTGCTTCGGCGTCGTCGAGGAGGTGGTCCCTCCACCAAGCGACCGCCAACGCGCGCAGAACGGCGAGGTGCGCTTCGAGCGACGGGTCGCGCTCGTCGTTGCCTCCGAAGGTGCCGTGGGTCGCGTCGGCGAAGATCACGAGAACCTGGTCGACATCATGGATCGCGTCGAAGGGAATGCGTCGGTCGATCGCTGGAAAGCGGTCGAGGGGGCTCTCGTCGCGTGTCCCGGTCAGGTGGGCGATCGGCATGGCCATGTCGCGGAACGCGTGCGCTGCCGTGTCGTTGGGCGGCGGCGAGGGGCTCATCGCGAAGGCCGCGCGGAACCGAGGATCGCGGAACGGACCGACGTCAACGCCGGCGAGGGTTTGGCCGGCGACCGCCAGCGTCGTTCGCGCGCCGAGGGAGTGGCCGGCGATCCCGACGCGGGTCGGGTCGACGCGGTCGCGCCAGGGCGGATCATCGAGGTGGGCCATCAGGGCGCTGAGCGCAAACGTCGGGTCTTGGTGCCGCAGAATCACGCTCTCGCGATCGATGCCGTCACGGAACCGCTCGGGTGTGCCGTCGGCCTGCAGGTGCTGCAGATGGATGGCAGCAAAACCCCAACTCGCGAGATGACGGCCGTACCAAGCCTTGGTCCGTTGGTCCCCGCCGAGGCCGTGGCTGACGAACACCACCGGCGCGGGCTTCTCGGGGGAGACGGGGAGGTAGGCACGCCACGGGACGCGCCGATCACCGCGGGCCGGATCCGTCCAGACACCGTCGACGACCTCGATCGCGTAGCGTCCCGGTGCGGCGTAGTCCGGGACGTCGATCCGTGGCCCGGTCGTCGTCGGCGCCGGCAGCGCCGTGTCGTCGGCGGCGTGCGCCAGGGTCAAGAAGCAGGCGAGCAGCGTGATCATGGCAGGCTCCTACGCGCGTCGTGAGACACCGTCGAGGTCGTGCCGCGAACCCGTGCGGCATCGTGCCACATTCCGCCTTCTCCTCCGTGGGCGTAGGTCATGGAGAGGAGGTGGTCGTGACGAGATGGGTTTGGGGTGCGCTGTGTCTCGGTTGGACCGGCTGCGCGGGTGAGCAACGCGTCGAGGTCCCGTTTCGGGCGTCGGTCGGCGACAAGCCGGTGTCGTGCGACGAGACCTATGCGGGGATCGGGACATCCGCCGCGACGATCTCCATTTTGGACCTTCGGTTCTTCCTCCATGATCTTGCGTTGATCGACGCCGATGGCGCCGCCGTTCCGATCACGCTGGACGAAGACGCCTTCCAGCGGGACGGCACCGCGCTGGTCGACCTCGAGGACGACGCCGGGAGCTGCGCGACCGGCAGCCCGGAGGTCCACGCGACCGTGACGGGCACCGTCCCCGTCGGCGACTACGTCGGCCTGTCCTTCGTCGTGGGCGTGCCTGAGGAACGAAACCACCTCGACGCCGCCACCGCGCCCGCGCCCTTCGACGAACCGGGCATGTGGTGGTCGTGGGCGGGCGGGTACAAGTATGTCCGACTCGACGTGGCGACCGAGACCAACCCTTCGTTCTACCTCCACCTTGGCGCGACGGGCTGCGAGGGGTCGGTGCTCGACGGCTTTGACTGCCTCGCCGACAACCGCCCGAGCCTCTCGCTGCCCGACTTTGTTCCGGGCACCCACGCGGTCGATCTGGATCTCGCCGATCTCTACGCAGACTCCGATCTGGACGCGATGCCGGATTTCGTCACCGACTTCGTCAGCGGCTGCATGGCGTTCGGCGGCGACGGGGAGTGCGCGCCCATCTTTGACCGTTTCGGCTTGTCGTGGGAGGGCTCGACACCTCCTGAAGCGACCGCATTCGCGCTGGAGGCCTTGTGAAGACGTTGTTTCTACCCTTCGTACTCATGATCGCGTGCGGTGCCGAGCCAACGACGCTCGTCCCGGGCGACCCGGACTTCGTGCGCGATCCGTCGCTCGATGTGACGCTCGTCAGCGCGTCGGGGGGAACGTCGAGCCACGAGGCCGGCGCGTCGTGCCAACATTGCCATCAGGCCCTCGGTCCCGGGCCGGGTCAGTTCTCGGTCGCCGGCACGCTGTACACCGACGAGGGCACGCCGGCCTCGGAGGGCACGATTCAGATCCTCTCGGTGCAGGACGGCGCCGAGCTCGCGAGGCTGGACGTGGACGCGAACGGCAACTTCTACACGACCATGCTGCTCGGGCTGCCCGACGCCGCCATCTTGCCGGTGGTGCTCGATGCCGGCGGCGAGACCGTCCACAGCATGCCGTTTCCGACCACGTCAGGCGCGTGCAACCACTGCCACACCCCGGCGCGGCGGGTCGCGTTGTCGCACGACCATGGCGGCGACACGGGCGGGGCCGGGGCTGGGCACTGAGGCTCAGGCGCTAAGGAACTGCACGTAGCGGTCGCCCTTGGCGCCCATCACATCGGCCACCTGCTTCCACGACCAGAGGTTGTTCTCGCCCTTGGCGCCGTCGCCTTGGGCAGACTGCGTGTCGTTGTTCTCGTAAGCGTAGCGGCCGTCGCGGAACTTGAGCTCGCCGAACGGGTCGTCGACCTTGAGGCCATCGCTGTCGACCCACTGCAGCCGGACGATGTGCGCGTTCTCGTAGCCGCTGCCGAAGCGGATCCCCATCGTGGCGGACTGGCCCTTCTCGAGTCGAGGAAGGACCTCCTTCATGAACCAAGACTTGGTGCCGTCCGCGCCCTTGTTGCCACCGAAGTACAGCCGCTTGACGTCGAGGCCGCGCTGCTCGGCGATCCATGTCTGCCCGGCTTCGTCGTAGCGCGAGCCGCTCCCCTTTTGGACGAGCGCTTCGTCGATCGTGTCCTCGAACTGCTTGTTCTTCTCGTTGGCGCCGACCCCGAGACCGTTCATCGCCATCGCGAGGCTGGTGACGTTGCACATCGAGTCGCCCTCGACGTAGCGGCCCGCGTTGTCGCGCTGGTTGCGGTAGTCGACCTTGGACGCCACCCACCGGTACAGGCGGGGCTGTCGCTCCTTGGGCTCCTTGGTGATCGCGGCGCGCACCTTGGCGATCTCGGGGGCCGTGAGCGACCCGGGCTTCTTGAGCAGGCGCAGCGTGTCGTTCGTGAGGAGCGCGTCGCCGTAGGCCTCGCCGGGCTTGAGGTCCTTGGGCTTGCCCCCCGTCGCTGCCAGGGGGGTCGACGCGCTCACCGGTTGCTTCCCCGATCCTGTCGAGGGGGTCTTCTTCGTAGACGTTCCGCCGGCCTTCAAGAGCATCGCGGCACCTCCACGGGGTGTGTATCTCACAGGTCGTCGACGTCGCGCCCGTCGTTGAACATGTGGGCGATTTTGCGGTTGCGCGAGGATGGGTCGCCCTAGCTGCGCCCGCCGAGCCGCAGTCGGGGCGTGCGGAACCCCTCTGGCGTGCTGCGCGGTGGACGCGTTGACGCGGGTGGCGCCATCGAAGGTCCCGCCACGGCCTCGGCTTGTCGTGCGGGCAGAAGCGCGATGGCGACAGCGTCGGCGGCCCATGGGGTGCCGAGGCCACCGGCCGCCTGCAGCGTCGCCAGCCCGTGGAGCGCGCTGATGAACGCGAGCGTCCGGACCCCGTCGGCGTCGCGCAAGCGGACCGAGACGGCCTGGACCACGGCGGTGGAGGTCAGCACGGCGGGGGCCTGCGCCAGCAACGCGTAGCGCCCGGGGTGTTCGCTCGCGAACGCCCGCCACGCGTTCATCACCCCTGCGGCGCCGTCTTCGTCCTCGGCGAGGGCCACGGCCAGCGCGGACGCCGCGCGCACCCGAAGGCGGTCGCACAGCGCGGCGAAGTCGCCGACGTGCGCGAGCAGGCTCGGGGCGGCGAGGTCGAGGGTCCGTGCGAGGGCGCGGAGCGAAAAGTCGGGCGCGTCCGGAGCATCGAGAAGCGTCTCGGCGGCTTGAAGGATCTGGTCGAGGCTAGTTTTCGGCGGTCGCGCCATGCTGTCTCCCTGTAAACTAACGATGTTAGTTTACAGCGTCGGCACGCCGGCGCAAGCCTGCGTCGACAGCGGGACCGGGACGCGCTCAGCCGACGTGGAACGCCGAGAGCGGCAAGCCGAGGTAGGTCCCACGCCAAGCGAGCCGGGCGGGTGCGTCCCCGCCTGCGCCGACCACGACGTGCAGCGGCAGCAGGTGCTCTTCGCGGGGGTGCACGAAGCGAGCGTACGGGGCGTCGGTCCAGCGCGCGAGCGCGTCGGCCCGGGTGTCGGGATCGGCGTCCATGACGCGGCCGAGCCAAGCATCGAACGCAGCCGCCGGTGCGGCGGATCGGGCGTCGAAGAACGCGCGCAGGTTGTGAAACGTCATGCCGCTGCCGACGATCCAGATGCCTTGGTCGCGCAGGGGTGCCAACGCTCGTCCGAGCGCGAGGTGGGCTTGTGCGTCGAGACGGTTCAACAGGCTCAGCTGGACCACCGGAAGTTCTCCGCCCGGCTGGACGAGCATCATCGGGACGAAGGTCCCGTGATCGAATCCGCGTGCGGCATCGGTGGCTGCGGGCAACCCGGCCGCGGCGAGGGCGGCGACGACCTCGTCCGCCACCTCAGGGGACCCCGGTGCGGGCCAGGACAGGGCGTACGCGGCGGGCGGAAAGCCGTAGTAGTCGTACAGCAACTCCGGCGCCGCCCCCGTCGAGACCGTCGGCACCGCGGCTTCCCAGTGGGCGGTGACCACGAGGATCGCGCGTGGGCGTGCTGGCAGGGACGAGAGCAACCCGGAGAGAAACCCCTGGAGCGACCGCACCTCCGCCGCTGGAACCCCGAGGTCGACGAACGGCCAGGGCCCCCCGCCGTGGGGAAGGAACGTGGCGGGCAGGCGCGTCATCGGCCGATCAGCTGTTGCGGGCGAACGAGAGGAAGCGGCTGAGCATCGCGAACCCGAGGAAGACCATCGGCGCGATGGCCCCGCCGAACCCATCGCCAGCGAGCAGATGGCTCCACGCCGCACCGGTGAAGGTGAAGAACAGGCCGGCGTACGCCCACTCGGTCAGCGTCGCGCCGGGCCGAACGAGGATCGCCAAGCCGCCGAGGATCTTCCACGTGCCGAGGATGGTCATGAAGTTCGGGTCGAAGCCGAGGTGCTCCATGTTCGCGATCATCTCTTCTTGGTGGCTGAGGTTGGCAAAGCCCGAAAGCATGGTGGGGAGCGCGGCGAGGACGGTGATGAGCCAGTAGCCGGCCTTGGCGGGATTCATGGAGCCTCCGAGTGTGCGCGGCCGTTACCCTTGAACACGCGCCCGCGCACCGACTCGGGTGTTTCCGTGGGGGAAACGCGCTGTCGCTCGGCGAGGCTACATCCCGTTTGCGAGGACCCAAGCGTCCATTTCGCTGGCGGTCTTCTGCATCTGGTCGACCGCTTGGCGCACGGCGAAGCCCTCGGGCAGCGTCAGATTGCCGAGGATGCGGGCGTCGATCCAGAACGCTTCCACCCGCAGCGCGCCGGTCGCCGTGGGCCAGACGAGCGACACGCCGTACTGCTGATCGACCGCGAGCAGGTCGAGGTTGAACGAGATGGGATCGGGGGCCACCTGCCGCAGCGCGAGGAAGGTGTCGCCCGCGTCGTCGGTCTCCCAGCGCATCTCGGTCCGGTACGTCCGCGTGGTCTCTCCGAGCACAGGCACCTTGTCGACGGACCGCGCCCAAAACACGTGGTGGTCGCACGTGTGGTCGAGGAAGCACGCCTGCTGTCCATCGGTCTCGAGGATCTCGAACGAGACGGCGCTCTCATGGATCTCCGGCTTGGCGGTCGAGACGACACCGGCGGCGACGTCATCGAGCGTGGAGGTGTAGACGGCGCGTCCCATCGCGCCGAGGATGTCGGTCTCGTCGTCCGGGGCGGTCACACCGGAGGCCTCGATGTCGTCCGAGGTGAGGGAGCTCACGGCGTACCCTTCGTCGAGCTCAGTCCCGTGGGCTTCGACCCAGACGCGCTGCGGCTCAGCGACCAGCGCCAACGCACCGGCGTCGTCGAAGTGGACGAAGGCCCAGGTCATCCGCTCTTCGG
>JBEIFN010000038.1:0-11891 GCA_040382435.1 Alphaproteobacteria bacterium | reverse complement strand
GGGCATACCCGAGGTAGACGGCCGTAAAGGGATGGAGCATCCACGTCGCGAGCAGGTTGGTCTCCACCGTCGGCGCGACGCCCGCGATCTGGTTGTAGGCAGCGATCCAACGTAAGGTCCAGTGCTTGTCGACCGCGACCCCCGTGCGCGCGCGGACCAACACGTCGTCCCGCACGTCGTCGCCCTCCGAGCTCGGCGCCAGCCGGTCCCAATGGCCCCAGCGCACCAAGGTGTCGAGCCGCACGTGACGGCCCAACCGCAGCACGGCGTCGAGCCGCGTCGAGGTCCGCCAGGTCGGCGTGCGGTCGAAGAAATCCATCTCGCGGGCACCGTCCGCGGACAGCGCGAGATCCAGGGTCCTGCCCGCTTGGGTCTTGATCGACGCGCGCCACGTCGGTCCGCCGACCGTGTCGAGGGGCGCGGCGGCATCGGCCCGCTCGCCGCGGCCGTTCCATCCTCCTCCGACCGTCACCGCATGCACGCCTCGCACGACCCATCCAAAGGTCGCCATGCCGTTGAGGTACGACTCGCCGTTGACCTGCGCGATCGCTTCGCCCTCGAATCCGGGCGCCCACGTCGAGAGCGCGCCACGGCCCGGCAAGGTCGCGTCGACCTCCGCCACGGCCTGCAGCAGGCCGGACTGGTTGAGAAAACCAAGCTCCTGTCGGTAGCCCTCGCTCAAGAACGCGGCATCGACGTAGACCCCCAAGCCGCGACCCGACGGTCGCTCGACCAGAACCCCCGTTCGCGCACCTGAGACCACCTCGGCCGACGACCCCGCGATCGATTGGTCCTGCGCGGCCGTCAGCGTCCATCGATCCCCCAGCGGGACGAGCAGGTCCACGCCGAGGTGATCGGCCGCTCCGCGCGCCGTCGCACCGGGGCCCGCCAGCTGAAAATTACCTTCGACCAATCTCTTATCCGCGAACGTCATCCCGAGCTGGCCGGACCCTGGCAAGTCGCGTCGGACGCGGAGCAAGGTGTTGGCCGCCCAACGACCCGCGACATCCTCGGTTGCAAACCCGGGCGTCCCCGCCTCGTGAAAGCTCGCCGTCGGTGCACGATCGAGCACGTGCAGGGCGGCGACGTTCCACCCATCCGCCCGTCCTTGGACCCGCGCGCCGACCAGCGGCTCGGCGATCGACCGCGAGTACAGGGTCTTGCCAGGATCGGCGAGCTCGAGCGCGCCCTCGGTGAAGAACGGCCGCTGTTCGGGGAAGCGCCACGCGAACCGACGGTTGAGCACCACGGGCAGAACGTCGGATTCGACTTGGCTGAAGTCGGGGTTGACCGTCGCGACCAGACCGAACCCCGTCCCGAGCCCGGCGCGCACGTCGAGCTGCGGCCGCGCCCAGTCTCCCCACGGGCGCAACGGCGTCCACGTCGCCCGACCTGCGTCGTCGACCGACTGCTCCCCGCGCAGCGTCAACGCCGGGATGAACTGCACGCCCGACGCGCGCGCCGTGGGTCGGACCCCGGCGAGCGCCGCGGACTGGCGGAACACCTGCGGGTGGCCGCGGACCAGCTCGGGGAACCCGTACTTCGCGCCTTCTGCGGGCACTTTGCGCGTCAGGATCAAACCCCAGGTCTGGGGGGCCTCTCCCCCAGGGTACTTGAGGGCCGCGAAGGGGATCGCCACTTCGAGCGAGAACCCATGACCATCGGCGTCCACCCGGCCGCGGCTGTGAAACACCGCGTTCCACGAGATCTGCCAGTCGCCGTTGTCGTACCGGAGGTCCTGCTGGACGCCGAGCGGGTTGACGTAGAAGATGAAGCCTTGCCGCGCCTGATCGAACGGGTCCAAGTAGATGCCGATCTGATCGTCAGCGTCGAGGTCCTCGCGTTGACTGAAGCGCGCACGCACCCGTCCGGCCGTGCCTTGGACCCGAATGCCAAACACCAAGGCGGTCTGGGTTTGGAGCACACGGACGTCGAGGGTCTCGTCCGGCGCTGGACCCGGCGTGGGTTGAAAGCGCGACCAGCCGTCGACGCGCGCCGCTTGGGACCAGGCCTCCTCATCGAGCACGCCGTCGACCACGACGTCATCACGCAGGGACGGTGCCCCGACGGTCAGTTCGACCCTCGGCGCGCCGAGCGCGGCGGCCACCAGTCCCCAACACCCGAGCACCCCTCACCCCGCAAGCGACGCGACGTATCGAACCCCGGTCAAGGCGTCGGGGGGAAGAAGTAGAGCGACGAGGTGATGTAAAACCCGCGAGGAAGCGGTCCTCCCGCCGGGATGTTGGCGATCGGGATCGGGACGAGCCGGCCGCTCGCGTCGAACACGACGTTGCCCAAGTCATCGAGCGCGTAGCCGATCGCATAGCCGAGATCCTGCTCGTACCCGAAGCCGTTCAACGGGTTGGTCATCCACCCCGGTGAGGCGATCGCGTCCAGGCCCGCGCGCGAGATCACGCCCTGCGCCGTGGCGTTGAAGAACGGAGCCGGATGCACACCGCCCGCGTAGAACGCAGGCGGCGTCACGATGAACTGCTGGAGGCCTGCGATCTTCGACGGTGGCTGCAAGCCGGTGCACGTCGTGCCGAACCCCATCGAAGACGTCAGCTCGAGGGTGAAGTAGCCGTTGCTCCCCGCCGCGAGCACCGACGACGTCATCGGCGTTCCCGACTCGAAGATCAGGACGCACGCCTCGGACGGCGCCGTACCCGCGAAGTAGGCGTTGCTACCCGCGACGAACTCGAAGCGTGGACCGAGAAATTGGCCTTGGTAAACGACGGGCACCGCGAGGTTGTTCACGGGGTCGTAGCCGAAGATGGACGAATAGATGTACGCGTCGATCGGAAACGCCCCAGCTCCACCGCCGCCGCCGCCGCCGCCGCCGCCCGAAGCGGTGTCGGTCGCGGTGTCGAGCCCCGTCGACGTGTCCGCGTCGGGGGTGTCTGGCGTATCGGCGATCACCGGCGTGTCGGCGACGTCGGTCTCCGCGATCGCGCCGTCGCTGTCGACGGCATCCGTCTCTCCGGGCGTCTTTTCGGTGTAATCGACGACGCCACACCCGAGCGCCCACAGCATCCACAGCGACATGACGCCTCCCGCGATCCGCCTCAGACTACCACAGGCACCCAGCGAACGATCCCTCGCGCTCAGACCGCGTCCAACCGTGACAGCTGCCGCTCCACCAAGCGCCGGTACGGACCAGACGCCGCGACGAGGGCGTCGTGGGTCCCTTGCTCCACCACACGCCCGCCTTCGAGGACGACCACCCGGTCCGCGTCCCGGATCGTGCTGAGCCGGTGCGCGATCACCAGCGTCGTCCGGCCCTTCATCAAGCGCTGCAGCGCCTCCTGCACCTGCGCCTCGTTCTCGGCGTCCAGCGCTGAGGTCGCCTCGTCGAGGATCAGCAGCCGCGGGTCGGCGAGGAGCGCGCGTGCGATGGCGATGCGCTGCTTCTGTCCACCACTCAGCCGCACCCCTCGCTCACCCACGAGCGTGTCGTAGCCCTCCGGAAACGCTTCGATGAACGCCGCCGCGTTCGCGGCCGCCGCAGCGGCCCGGACCTCTGCGTCCGTCGCGTCGCGCCGTCCGTACCGGAGGTTGTCGCCGATCGATGTCGCGAATAGAATAGGTTCTTGGCTGACGATCGCGACATGACGCCGCAGCCCATCCGGATCGAGCGTCCGAAGGTCGTGCCCGTCGAGCGTCACGCGACCCGACACCGGGTCGTAGAAGCGGAGCAACAGCGCGGCGAGCGTGCTCTTGCCGGCACCGGAGGGCCCGCACACCGCGACGACCTCGCCCGCGGCGATCGAGAACGAGACCCCCTGGAGCACCGGGACATCGGCCCGTGTCGGGTAGTTGAACACCACCTCGTAGAACACGACTTCTCCGCGCACATCGACGAGCGAAGCGCCGCCGGATCCCTCGATCGCGGAGCGCTTGTCGAGGAGATCGAACACACGCTCGCTCGCCCCGGCCGCGCGCATGAAGTCGCCCCACAGCCCGGCGAGCGCGCCGAGGCTCGCCGCGACCATCAGGGTGTAGAGGAGGAACGCGGTCAGGTCGCCGAGCGTCATCTGGCCGTCGAGCACACGTCCGCCGCCGACCCAGACGACCAGCGCGATCGCTCCGTACCCGGCAAACCCGATCACGCCTTGAAACGCGCCGTAGGCAAACGCCCGGTTCGACGCGAGCGCGAAGCTCTCCTCGTTGGCGGCGTCGTAGCGCGCCACCTCCAACGGCTCCGCCGCGAAGGCCCGCACCGTCCGCACCCCCGAGAGCGTCTCCTCGGCGATCTCGGTCGTTCGGGCGAGGGCGTCCTGCACCGCCTTGCTGAGCGCACGGATGCGTCGACCGAACACGGTCGCGCCCACCGCGACCACCGGCACGACCGCGAGCGTCAACCCGGTCAGGTAGGGCGACATCCAGGCGAGCAGGCCGACGCCGCCGATGACGCCCAACCCAAAACGGAGGAGCATGCTCACGTTCACCGAGACAGTGTTCTGAAGGACCGCGGTGTCGGAGGCGAGGCGGTTCGTCAGCTCTCCGGTTCGCGTCTCGTCGAAGAACGCGATGTCCTGGCGCAACACGGCGGCGTACAGGTCGCCGCGGAGCCGCGTCACGATGCGCTCGCCCGCGACGGTGAACCACCAGGCGCGCAGCATCGCAAACAGGGCCTGCACGAGGAACAGACCGACGAGGCCCGCCGCGGCCATGTCGAGCCGTGACGGATCTCCCTGCGCAGCCACCGTGTCGACGATCTCACGGATCGCCGCCGGGTAGGTCAGCGACAGGCCGCTGCTGACGAGGAGCGCCACCGTGGCCCGCGTGAGCATCCCCAGCTCGGGCCGGGCGAGCGCCCACAGGCGACGCGCGCGCGCGTTCGGAGCTGCCGACATCCGTCCTCCCCGTGTCGGCGGGCTGGATCCGCCGTGCCCGTCGCGGTAATGAGCCGAGCCGAGGGGGTCCACATGATCGACCTGAGCCGCTACTACGACGAGGCCAAGGACACTGCCGCGCGCGCGATCGCGCCGCGGATCGACGGCCTGCGCGGCTCCGACATCCTCGCGATCGCCACCCAGGTGCGCGGCCTCGTCGCCGCAGGACGCAAGGTGTACAACCTGACGATCGGCGACTTCTCTCCCACCCAGTTCCCGATTCCTGACGCGCTGCGCGACGGCATCGGCGCCGCGCTGGCCGAGGGGCACACGAACTACCCGCCAGCGGTGGGCGTGCCCGAGCTGCGCGCCGCGATCCGCGCGATGTACCAACGCGACCTCGGCCTCGACTTCCCCGAGACCACGATCATCGCAGGGTCGGGCGCGCGCCCACCGATCTTTGGCAGCTTCGGCGTCCTCGTCGAGCCGGGCGACCACGTCGTCTACCCGGTCCCTTCGTGGAACATCAATCACTACACCTTCCTCAACCAAGGCGTCGGCGTCCCGCTCGTCACCACCGCGGCGTCCGGCTTCATGCCGACCGCGGCGCAGGTCGCCCCGCACTTGCACAACGCCCGCATCTTGGTCGTCAACAGCCCGAGCAACCCCGCGGGAACCGTGATCGCGCCCGAGGCGCTCGCGGCGCTGTGCGACCTCGTCCTCGCCGAGAACGAGCGCCGCCGCGCGATCGCGGAGCGGCCGCTGTTCCTCGTCTACGACGCGATCTACTGGAAGCTCACCTTTGGCGACGCGAAGCACGTGATGCCCCAGCAGCTGCGTCCCGAGATGGCGCCGTACACCATCGTGATCGACGGGATCAGCAAGTGGTGGGCAGCCACCGGCCTGCGGCTGGGTTGGGTGGTGGCGCCGCCGTGGGTCGCCGCCAAGATGCAAGCCTACATCGGGCACATGGGCGCATGGTCCGGCAAGGCCGAGCAGGTCGCGGCCGCCCGGTTGCTGGAGCAGCCAGCCACTTGGGCCCCCTTCATGGAGACCTTCAAGGCGGGTGTGGAGCGCCGGCTGTCCACGATCGAGCGCGGGATCGCGGGCCTGCGCGCCGAGGGCTTCCCCGTCCACAGCTTGCGCGGCGAGGGCGCCATCTACCTGTCGGTCCACTTCGACATCGTCGGCCGCACCGCGCCCGACGGCACGCCGCTCGACACCGATGAGGCCGTCCGCAGCTACATCCTCGAACACGCGGGCGTCGCCGTCGTCCCCTTCCCTGCGTTCGGCTACCCGCAAGGCTCTGGTTGGGTGCGCATGAGCGTGGGCGCGATCAGCGAGGCCGACGCGCAGGGCACGGTCGACGCACTCCGCGCTGCCCTCGCACCCTTCCGCACCTGACGGACGCCGCGCCTGCATCGGGTTACCGCCGCTCCGCCCGCCGTCCCTTCCCGGCGGCGTACGGAGCGAGCGCATCATGGCCAATGAGACCGGCATCACCACGCGAAGCCAAGACTACAGCCAGTGGTACCTCGACGTCATCCGCGAAGGCCAGCTCGCCGACTACAGCCCGGTCAAGGGCAGCATGGTGCTCCGTCCCAACGGTTTTGCGCTATGGGACGCGATCAAGAACGACCTCGATCGCCGCTTTCGCGACACCGGTCACGTCAACGCCTACTTCCCGCTGTTCATCCCGATGGAGTTCCTGAGCAAGGAAGCCCAGCATGTCGACGGGTTCGCGAAGGAGTGCGCGGTCGTCACCCACCACCGTCTCCGGGCGGTCGTCGATGAGAACGGGAAGGCGCGCTGCGAGCCCGACCCCGAGGCCAAGCTCGAAGAGCCCCTGATCGTCCGTCCCACCTCCGAGACGATCATCTGGCACATGTACGGCAAGTGGATCAGCTCGTGGCGCGATCTGCCGCTGTTGATCAACCAGTGGGCCAACGTCGTCCGCTGGGAGATGAAGACCCGGCCGTTCCTGCGTACGGCTGAGTTCCTGTGGCAGGAAGGGCACACCGCCCACGCGACCTCGCAAGAGGCCGTCGAGGAGGCGGAGCGCATGCTCGGCGTCTACGGCGACTTCGCGCGGGAGTTCTGCGCGATCCCCGTCATCGAAGGCATCAAGTCGGCCAACGAGCGGTTCGCGGGCGCCGTCGAGACGTACACGATCGAGGCGATGATGCAGAACGGCTGGGCACTCCAAGCCGGCACCAGCCACTTCCTCGGACAGAACTTCGCCAAGGCCTTCGACGTCCGCTACCAGACCGAAGCCGGCCAGCACGAGTACGTCTGGGCGACGTCGTGGGGCGTCTCGACGCGCATGGTCGGCGCGGTCATCATGACGCACTCCGACGACGCGGGGCTCGTGCTGCCGCCGCGCATGGCCCCCACCCAGGTCGTGATCGTCCCGATCTGGAAGTCCGACGACGAGAAGACCCGGCTGATCGACGCGGGCCGCGCCCTGCTCGCGACGCTCAAGGCCGCCGGAATCCGCGCCCACCTCGACGACCGCGACACGCTCAAGCCGGGCGCCAAGTACTACGAGTGGGAACGCAAGGGCGTGCCGTTGCGGATGGAGCTCGGCCCGCGCGACCTCGACAAGGGCCAAGCGTTCTGCGCCAAGCGCACGGGCGGCGGCAAGTTCGGGTTGCCGCTGGGGGATGCCGCCGCCGTCCAAGCGACGCTCGACGCGATTCAGGCCGAGCTGCTCGAGCGCGCGCTCGCTTGGCGCGAGGCCCGCACGCACCGCGTGAGCAGCTACGCAGAGTTCAAGACACGGCTCGAAGCCGACGGCGGGTTCTTCCTCGTGCCGTGGCATGACGACGGTGCCAACGAGGAGCGGATCAAGGACGAGACCAAGGCGACGATCCGCTGCTACCCGCTGGCATGGCAGGCCGAAGCCGAAGGTCAAAGCTGCTTCTTCAGCGGCCGCCCCGCGAACCGCATGGCGCTGTTCGCCAAGGCCTACTGAGACGCGGAAGCACGCCTCTGGCCCGAGGGTCCGGAGGAGGGAGGCCGATCGATGGTGCGCTTGCTGTCCCTCATCGCCGCTGGGCTGACGCTGCCGCCGCAGGCGTCGGCGTCCGAGCGTTGGGCAGGGCACCAGGTCACGGTCACGACCCGGCACGTGCCGCTTCTCGGCGACATCGTCACGCGTCAAGACGTCTACATGATCGCGACGGCCGAGCGAACGGCCGACGGGTTCGTCATCGACGAGCAGCCCTGCACGATCACGATCCGCAGCGGAAGCAAAGTCCGGTTGGATTTTGAACCCGCAGCGGTGCGGCGGATCCCGCCCGTCCACGCCGTCTGGCGCGCCGCACCCGATGGCTTTCGTGCGACGTGGCCCGGGGGATGGGACACGCGCGACGTCGACGGCGACGGCAAGGCCGGGCTGAAGGTGGCGGTCACAGCCCCCCTGTGCAACGGCACGATGAGCATCGCCACGAACACGCGCTTCGACGGCGCGGCCGTCCTCGGACCGCAGGGAGCGCTGCAGGGCAACGTCTCGATCAGCGTCAGCCGCGCGATCCTCGACGTCGACACGACCTGCCTCGGGTTGGTGCCCAAGCGTCAAGAAGAGATGGTGCGCGGGACGTTCACCTACGTCCCCGTCGACGCCGGGGCGAGCTGCACCTCGTGGGCGCGGACGTCGGAGTGGCCTGCGCAGGTCCCGTGAGGCCCAGTCAGGGCTGCGCGGTGTCGAGCGTCGCGTCGGCGGGTGCGTCGAGCCAACCCAACGCCCACGTCTCAAAGCCAGGGCCGCCGCGCTCCGCCGCTCCGGCGTCGCCCGGCCAAGCGTGCGTCGCGCCCTCCACGCGGCAGAACGTCGTCGGTTGCGCGCAGGTCCACGTCTGGCAGGTCACGTCGCCCTCGGTCGTGACCGCCGGCGGGAGGTCTTCGCATGCGTTCCGGCGGCGCACCTCGGCGAACGCCTCTTCGACCGCGGGGAACAGCTCTTCCTCGGCCGTCATCCCGCCTGCGTAGGGGACGCGCGTGTCGGCAGAACCATGCCACCACAGCGTCGGACGCCCCGGCCGGCGACACCGATCGACGAGCAGCGGCCCTGCATACGTCAACGTCGCGTCGGTCGCGTCGCTCTCGCACGACCACCGGTTCGCCATCATCGCCCCGTTCGAGTAGCCCGCCGCGATCACGCGCCCGACACACAGCTGGTCGCGCAGCCCCGCCGCCACGGCGTCGAGGAAGGTGACGTCGTCGACCAGCACGCTCTCGGCGTAGCCGCAGCAGCTCCCGGCGTTCCACGTGTAGCCGGTGGTCCCCGTGCCATTCGGAAACGCCGTGACCCAACCCTGCCCGCCAGCGAGCGCCTTCCACGCCGTGGTGTCGAGCGCCCGCTGGCCGTCGCCGCCCGCGCCGTGCAGCATCACCAGCCCGTCACGAGCGCCCACATCGGGCGGCACCACGACGATCGGCTGCCGGTCCCAGGCATCGCCAAGGTCCAGCCGGTACGTCCCCGGCGTCGGCCACGTCGCGCACGGGTCCTCCAACGCCGGCAGGACCGGGTACGGATCGATGACGGTGCATCCGAACAGGCCGAGCATGACGAGCGTGACACCGCCCACGCCCGCCCAGACACCGATCGGAGCCCGGCTCATGGCGCCGCCTGCCCCGCCTCGGTCTTGGCCTTCATCGACGCCGCGTAGGTCGCAAAATCCATCGTCTCGTAGCCCTCGGGCACGGGCGGCGAAAACACGTCCGCGACCGACTCCGGGACGGCCCACGACTTCCACACCAGCCCGACCGTAAGTTCGACAGAGGGCACGGCGACGTCGGTGGTCGTCGGCCACCAAGCGCCATCGGCCAAGGCGAACGGCCCCCACGCGATGGTCGCGACCTCTGCCCCCGCGGGGTCGTGCACCACGAGGTGGCGCGGCGTGCCGTTGGTAAGGTCCACGCGAACGATGGCGCGATGTTCCCCCGGCAAGTCCACCGCGAGCGTCGCCGTGCCCGGCTCGGCCCCGTCGGCCTCGAGAAGTTCGGCGGCGCCCGCGTCGATCGGGAGACGCCCGACAAGGATGCCCATCACGTCCGTCATCGACAGGCCCGCACCGAGGGACGCCAGCGCCGCGCTCGCGCCGTCTGCCACCACCGCCTGCTTGTCGTGGCCGTTGAGGAACACCGTGCGGTCGGCGGTGGTCGCGAGCGTGAGGATCGGACCCCCGACGGGGCTGTTCAGCACGAGGTAGCCTTGGTCGGGCGCTTGCAGGATCGCGCCGCCCCCGAGCGGCGGAGCGACGATGCCGAGCTTGGGCGAGTCCAGCTTGGCGACGAAGCGCGCCTGGGCGCGCGGCGGCACGACCCGCGCGTTCATCATCTCGACGACGCTCGCCACGTTCGCGTCGACCACAGCCGCGCTTCCCGCGTCTCCTTCAGGGTCGGCCTGCCGGTCTCGCCGTCCGGCGTGCGCGTCGTGCGCGAACGCACCGAGCGCGAGCGTCGCACCGATCCAAAACGTGGTTGCCCGCATGTGCCTGCTCCCTGCCGCGACCTAATGCGTCACCGGCGCGCGGGCTTCCCTGCCGCACGCCGTCGCACGCCGTCGTTGCGCGATCGGATCGGCGCCGCATTTGCTACCTTAGGGAGGCAGGGGGCCAGCGGATGGACAAGGCACGGGTCTCGTGGTGGTCGAACGCGCTCGGTCGCAGCCTGACGGTCGCGCGATGGGGCCGTGAGGGGACGCCGGTCGTGTTGTTCCCGACCGCAGGCGGCGACGCCGAGGAATGCGAGCGGATGCTAATGATCCGCGTTCTTAGCCCATTGATCGACGCCGGACGCATCCATGTCTGGTCGGTGGACCACGTCGCCGGTTGGTCGTGGATCGACGACGAGGTGCCTGCGCCGGTCAAGATCGACACCCAGGAACGCTACGATCGGTTCATCGCGCACGAGCTCGGCGACCTGGTGGCGCGCACCGCGCCGGGCCGGTTGGCGATCGCAGCGGGCTACAGCCTCGGCGGCTTTCAGTCCCTCGCTGCGGTCTGCCGCCACCCCGAGCGGTTCCGTGCCGGCATCTGCATGAGCTCGGCCTACGACCTCTCCCCGCTCGTCGAAGGCCACCACACCGAGGCGTTCCACCACACCTCGCCGATGCATTTTCTGCCCTACCTGCACGACGAGTCGCGCCTCGCGCCGCTTCGCGAGCGGTTCTTGCTGCTCGTCCACGGACGCGGTCGGGTCGAGAAGCCCTGGCGCGGCTACGAGGTGGCCAAGGTTCTGGGCGACAAGGGCATCCCGAACCGCGTCGATGTCTGGCCCGAGACGCACGACCACGACTGGGTGGCGTGGCGAGACCAGCTCCCAGGCTACCTCGACCAGCTCGCGTGATCGGGCGCCGAGAGGCCCTCGCCGTCGCCGCCGGCACCCTGTGGGGGTTGGGCGTACCGGGTGCTTGGGCACCGGTGTCCTCGCTCGCAGGCTGGGCCGCGCTCGGCCGCAGCATCGAGGGTGCACCGATCGCCGACGGCCTACGCTACCTGAGCGCGGGCGCGCTCACCGCGAGCCTCGCCGCGCGCTGGTTAGGACCCGATCTGATCGACGCTGGCGTGCCCGAAGGCGCCTGGCTCGCGGCCGCGTGGGTGGCGGCCGCCGCGCTCGGCCGCGGGATCCTCGGCGCCGTCGTCGGCCGCGCCGTCGCGCGGGGTTGGGTGCCCTCCGTGGCGTTCGCGATCGGCGAGGTCGCCTGGGCGGTGCTCGCCCCCTACGCCCTGTGGCTGCCGCTCGATCCCACCCTGACGCTCGGTCTCTCCCCCTTGTGGCTCGCGCCGGCACAGCTCGCTGGCGTCGCCGGCCTCGCGGGGCTGTGGTCCTGGGTCGCCGCGGGCCGACAACCGTGGCGCGCGGTGGTCGGCTTGGGCTTCCTCGCGTTCGCGGCGCGGCCGTCGTCGCCCGCATCGGTCGGGATCGAGGTCGCCGCGCTGCAGCCCGCGACCGGGCCCGAGGTCACCGACAACGGCGACACACGTCGCGCGCTCAGCGAGGCGCTCGAGACGCTCGCGGCGACGACCCGCGCGGACGTGCTCGTCGGCCCGG